>NZ_LGDO01000229.1:0-1975 GCF_001279805.1 Streptomyces sp. XY431 | reverse complement strand
GCTCTCGTGGAGGAAGCGCCAGAGGAGCTGCTCGCGGAGCGGGACGCGGAGGGCGAACAGGGCGCGCAGCTGCTCGGGGGTGAGGGGGGCGGGGCCGGTGCCGGGGGCGGGGAGCGGGAGGGGCCGCAGGCCGTCGGCGGGGTCGGTGCTGATCCAGCCCCGGGCCCGCCACCAGGCGAGGGCGGCGCGCAGGGTGGACAGTTCGCGGTTGAGGGTGCGCGGGTCGGTCCCGGTGCAACGGCGGTCGACGGCGGTCCGCAGCCGGTCGGCGGCCGAGGGGTGGTCGAGCAGGGCGAGCGGCAGGACGGGCGGCCGGGCGCGGCGCCGTGCCGGTCCGGCCGGGACGGGGCGGTCGGCGAGCGCCCAGGCCCAGGTGTCCAGGGCGATCCGGTAGACGCGGCGGGAGCTGTCGCCGAGTCCGGCGGCGGCCAGGTAGCGCTCGACGGCGACCGCGTACTCGACCGGGGTCGGGGAGTCCATGCCGATACCTGCTTTCCGCAGTAAACGAGGCTGGTGCGCTCCTCGGAAGGATAGCGTCAGGCGCAGTAAACAGCAGGTGAAAGCCGTTTTTGGCGCCGTTTACTGCGATAGTTGGTTCGCGGTCGGAAATTGATACGAAAAGGCTCAACCTTTTCTTCGGAAAGCCTTGTCGGCCGCTTCCGCGGGTGGGCAGACTGGGCGCCCATGACAGGGGAGACGGAACGATTCCCGGCCCGCCGTCGACGGCTTCCCGGCCGTCCGGCCGTGCTGGGCGAACGCGACTTCAGGTGGTTCTTCGTCGGCTACGCGACCTCGCTGGTCGGCTCCTCCATGGCGCCCGTGGCGGTGGCCTTCGCCGTGCTCGGCGACGGGGGCGGCGGGACGGAGCTGGGCTGGGTGATGGCCGCCCGGATCCTGCCGATCGTGCTGGTGATGCTGTTCGGCGGGGTGGTCGCCGACCGGCTGGGCAGCCGTCGGGTGATGCTCGCCGCGGAGGTGCTGCGCTGCGCGGTGCAGGGCGCCTTCGCGGTGCTGCTGCTCACCGGGCACGCGCGGCTCTGGGTGATGGTGGCGCTGGTCGCCGTCTGGGGCCTGGGCGAGGGGGTGTTCCTGCCCTCGCTGGGCGCGCTGGTGCCCACGCTGGTCCGTCGGGAGGAGCAGCTGCCGGACGCCAACACCTTGCTGGGGCTGGCGCGTTCGGTGTCGACGGTGGCCGGCCCGGCGCTCGCCGGCGTGATCACGGCGGGGTACGGGCCGGGGGCGGTGCTGGTGATCGACGCGGTGACCTACGGGGTCGGCGCGCTCGCGCTGGCCCGGCTGTCCGTCGCGCCGCCGGGTGAAAGGGAAAGGGCAGGGGCGAAGGCGGGGGCGGGCGACCGCGAGGACTCGATGCCGGCCGATCTCCGCAACGGCTGGAGCGCGTTCCGCTCCCGGCGCTGGCTCTGGGTGACCACCGTGCAGATGGGGCTGTTCAACCTGCTGGTCTGGGCGCCGTTCCTGGTGCTCGGCCCGCTGACCGCGCAGCGGGAGCTGGGCGGGGCGCGGGCCTGGGGCCTGGTGATGGGCGTGTACGGGGTCGGGGCGGTGCTGGGCGGGCTGTTGATGCTCGGGCGCCGGCCCGGGCGGCCGCTCGCGGTGGCGACGGTGGCGACCCTCGGCTGGGCGCTGCCCTCGGCCTCGCTCGCGGCGGGGCTGCCGCTGGGCTGGACGGTCGCGGCGGCGTTGGTGGCGGGGTCCGGTTCGGCGGTCTGCGGCTCGCTGTACGAGTCCACGCTGCAGCGCTGGGTGCCGGCCGAGGTGCTGGCGCGGGTGACGGCGTTCGGCGGGCTGGGCGCGTTCGTGCTGGGGCCGCTGGGCCTGGCGGCGGCCGGTCCGCTGGCCGACCGGGTGGGGGTGGCGGCCGTGCTGGCCTTCGGCGCGGGGTGGCAGCTGCTGGCCGCGGCGGCGGTGCTGGCGGTGCGCGCCGTGCGCTGCCGGGGCTGGGAGGGGGAGGCGG
>NZ_LGDO01000228.1:0-1987 GCF_001279805.1 Streptomyces sp. XY431 | reverse complement strand
TCGTCCCCAGACAGCGAGATCACCACGGCAGAAGGCCCAGGATGCGACACCATAAAAGGGTATCAACTTACCCTCGTGATTTGTGGCGCATCACACTAGCAACACCACTACAGCTCAATAGGCATACCAATGGGCAGCTTTAAATTTATTGGCTACCTCAAGCACACCTGGTCAGAGCGGCATCAGTGTTGCAACTAGAGAGAAGACTGACAGGCGACGAAGAGGTAACCGCCGTCCACATCGTGCTCCCGCGGCCGCACCTCACGCCGATCGAGCCGGTCGAGGACGACCGGCAGGATCTTTGCTGGCGCCGCCCGCGGCGGCTGCGGACAGTCCGGAGGGCAGGCACTCGGCGGTGACCCCTCGAGGCCGATCGCCGGCCCTGTGACTGACTGCGGGTGGCCCCCACGGCCCGTGGGGCGCGTCCCGGGTGGGGGCGCCCCACGGCCGTGGGTGATGCGGTTCCTCGTCCGTTTCGGTCCGGTCAGGCGGCGAGCAGTTCGGTGACCAGGCGAACGGCCTCCGGCACCTCGACGTGGTCGTCCGGGGTGGCTCCGAAGTGGGCACCGGTCGGCGTCACCACGGCGGTCGCGCCGAGGCCCTCGACCAGCAGCCGGACGTGCTCGGACGGGTCGGGCTGGTTGACCGGGTCGTCCATCGCCTGCAGGACCCGGAAGTGGCGGGCGGAGCGGCGGATCCGCTCCCAGTCGAAGCCCCCCTCGAAGAACGGGGCAAGTTCGTCGTAGCCGACCTCGTGGGCCGAGGTCGCCACCAGGAGGACGCCCGTGAACACCCCGTCCACCTCGGGGTCGTGCTGCTCCAGGAACCGGAGCACGTTGACGCCGCCGATGCTGTGCCCGACCAGGACCGTGGACCCGGCGGGGCCGACGGCCAGCGCGGCGTCGCCGAACGCCTCGCGCCAGGGCCCGAGCTGCGGGGCTTCGGTCTGCGGCAGGCGGGGCACGGTAACGCGGTGCCCCGCGGCCGCGAGCCGCTCGGTCAGGTACGGGAACCAGACGCTGTCGTCGCTCGCGCCGTAGCCGTGCGACACCACGATCTCGCTCATGATCGATTCACTCCCCCAAATAAAAACGATACGTTGCGTTTCGATTGAACCTAGCACACTGCTAGCGTGTTCCGCGTGCCCACCGGACCATCCCCGAACCGCCGCACCGGCGGCCGGCTCCGCAGCGAGGAAGCCCACGACTCCGTCCTGGCCGCCGCGATCGAACTCGTCGAGGAGCTCGGCTACCAGGCCGTCACCGTCGAACGGATCGCCGCCCGCGCCGATGTCGCCAAGAGCACCATCTACCGCTGGTGGAAGTCGAGAGCGGCCCTCGTCATGGACGCCTACCGCGCCGCCGTCGAACAACGGATGCCCGAACCCGACACCGGCTCCCTCGCCGGCGACCTGACCGCCTTCGCCACCGCCCTGTACGGCGTCACCGCACACCCCCTCCGGGTGCAGACCCTGCGCGGCCTGATGGCCGAAGCCCAACTCGACCCCGCCTTCGCCGAACCCTTCCGGGACTGGGTGGAGAGCCGCCGGGCGGTTGTGTCCGCGATCCTGGCGCGTGGAGCGCAACGCGGCGACCTACCGCCCACCGCCGACCTGGACGCCGTCACCGACCAGCTCTTCGGCCTCTTCTGGTACCGCCTCCTGGTCGGCCACCAACCGCTCGACCCCGCCCAGGCGGCGACCCACGTCGACCAACTCCTCCACGGCCTGCACGCACGGCACCACCGGTAGGCCCGTCCGTCGGACCGGGCGGGCCGTCCCGGACGGGCTGGACACGCCCCAGTACGGGCTGATTCTGACCCACGCACATGAAGGCATTCGTCGACGTGGACGCGGCCGTGCGTGAGCGAGAGGCAATCACACCTCAGACCGCGTTTGAGATCTGCGGTGCCCAGTGGCTCAGGTGATCGTTGAGTCTCGTGTGAGTAGTAGTGGGGGCGGGTACCCGTCTGACCTGACGGATGAACA
>NZ_LGDO01000227.1:0-2069 GCF_001279805.1 Streptomyces sp. XY431 | reverse complement strand
CCGACCGCAGGCCCCGTCCCGCCCCCGGCCGCGCCCCCGACCGCTCCGCCGACCGCCCCACTGACGGAGGAACTGCCCGCATGACCACCCGCCCGCTCCGGATCGTCCGGGTGGCCAACTTCGTCACCCCCGTCTCCGGCGGACTGCGGACCGCGCTGCGCCACCTCGGCGCGGGCTACCGGGCCGCCGGGCACACCCCCGTGCTCGTGGTGCCCGGGGAGCGCCGCGCCGTCGAGGAGGACGAGCAGGGGCTGGTCGTCACCCTGCCCGGCCCGGTGCTCCCCGGCAGCGGCGGCTACCGCCTGCTCACCGACCGCCGGGCGGTGGCCGCCGAACTCGAACGGCTCGCCCCCGACCGGCTGGAGGTCTCCGACCGCACCACTTTGCGCTGGACGGGCGGCTGGGCCCGGCGGCACGGTGTGCGCGCCGCGATGGTCTCGCACGAGAGCGCCGTCGGACTGCTGCGCACCTGGGGCCTGCCCGGCCCGCTCGCGGGGGCCGCCGCGAACCGGCTCAACGGCCGGACCGCCCGGTCCTACGACACGGTGATCTGCACGACGGACTGGGCCGCCGCCGAATTCCGCCGCCTGGGCGTGCGGAACCTCGCCCGCGCCCCGCTCGGAGTGGACCTCGCCACCCTGCGCCCGCCGGACGACGCCACCCGGGCCGCCGAACGCGCCCGGTACGCGGAACCGGACCAGGTGCTGCTGGTGCTCTGCTCCCGCCTCTCCACCGAGAAACGCCCCGAACTCGCGCTCGACGCCCTGGAGGCGCTCCGGTCCGCCCGGCCCGGCCCCGGGGCCGTGCTGGCGGTGGCCGGCACAGGCCCGCTGCGCTCCCGGCTCGCGGCCTCGGCCGCGCGGCGCCGGCTGCCCGTGCACTTCCTGGGCCACCTGGCCGGGCGCGCGGCCGTCGCCCGGCTGCTCGGCTGCGCGGACGTGGTGCTCGCACCGGGTCCGGTGGAGACCTTCGGCCTGGCCGCGCTGGAGGCGCTCGCCTGCGGCACCCCGGTCGCGGTCAACCGGGGCTCGGCCCTGCCCGAACTGGTCGGCACCGCCGGCGTGGCCGCCGAGCCGACCGGCGCGGGGTTCGCGGAGGCGGTCCACGAGCTCCTCGCCCGCCCCGAGGCGGCCCGCCGCGCCGCCGCCCGCGACCAGGCCGAACGCTACGGCTGGCCGACGGCGGTCGCGGCCTTCCTCACCGCCCACGGCGCGGCCCCGGTCACGGCCGGCTGAGGCACCGGACGGGCGGAGTGGGAAGTCGATCCCGCCGACTTCCCACTCCGACGCAGAGCAGGACAGCGGGTCCGCACAACAGCGACAGGGAACGGCCGGACCGGACGGTCCGGGAACGGTGGGAGGTGCGATGAACACGATCGCGGCAGTGGACGGGGACGGCGGAGGCGACACCGTACCCGGTGCCGCACGGGGAGCGGCCCGCCCGGGCGGGCGAACGACCGGCGAAGCGGTGCGGTTCGTCGCCCTCGGCGACTCGCTCACCGAGGGCATCGGCGACCCGATCGCCGACGGATGGCGCGGCTGGGCGGCCCTGCTCGCCCGGTCACTGGCCCCGCCGCAGACCGGGGTCGAGTTCACCAACCTCGCGCGCAGCGGCGCACTCACCACCGACCTCGGCACCGAGCAGCTGCCGGCGGCCCTCGCCCTGCGCCCGCAGTTCGCCGCCGTGGTCGCGGGCGGCAACGACACCCTGCGGTCCGGCTTCGACGTGGAACGCACCACCCGGGCCCTCGACACCGTCCTCGGCCGGCTCACCGACAGCGGCGCCGTGGTGCTGACGGCCTGCCTGCCGGACCCCGGTTCCCTGCTGCGGCTGCCCCGACCGCTCGCCCGCCCGCTCGCCCGGCGGATGCGCGCGGTGAACACCGTGGTGCACGCACTCGCCGTCCGCCACCGGGCCGTCCACCTGCACCTCGCCGAGCTGCCGTGGACGGCGGAGCGCCGACTGCTCAGCGCCGACCGCCTGCACCCGAGCGCCGAGGGCCACCACCTGATCGCCCGCGGGTTCCACGACCTGCTCGCCACCACCGACCACCCCCTCGGCCCCCCCGG
>NZ_LGDO01000226.1:0-2189 GCF_001279805.1 Streptomyces sp. XY431 | reverse complement strand
GCCACCCGCCGCACCCGCGCCACCGGCACCGGCGCCCGCCACCCAGGCACCCGCACCCGCCGCCCCGCCGCCCGGCCGCCCCGTCGCGGGGCGCGGCTCGCAGCGCTGCATCGGCACCATCGGCCACCGGCTCAGCGACGGCACCGGACTGGAGCTCCAGGACTGCACCGGCGGCGCCTGGCAGACCTGGGACTTCCGCCCGGACGGCACCGTCCGGGCCGGCGACCTCTGCATGGACGTGGCCTGGGGCTCGGTCGTCAACGGCACCCGGATCCAGGTGGCGATCTGCAACGGCGGCCCCGCCCAGCGGTTCGTCCTCGCGGGCCCCGAGGACCTCGTCAACCCCCAGGCGAACAAGTGCGTGGACGCCAAGGACAAGGGCACCGCCGCCGGCACCCAGCTCCAGCTGTGGGACTGCTCCGGCACCCCCAACCAGAAGTGGTACCTGCGCTGACCCGACCTGTCCGGGGGGCGGCTCGGCCCGTCCGGGGGCAGGACGTGATCCGGTGCCCCACCGGAAAACCGCTCGCGGACGCCCGCGCGCACCGGCATGATGAACCCCATGTTCCAGTACGCCATCGCCGAATTCCCCGCAGTCGCGGGCGCGATGGCTGCTGCCCAGGCAGTCGCAGCCGCATTCGACGGCGCACGAAGCTGACCTTCCCCGGGTCGTCCCCGGGACCTCAGGCGGGGAAGGTCGGCCCGTCGCTGAGGTCCCGTCATCACGCTGACGACTCCCGGAGAGAAACCATGGCCAAGCAGGCCTTCGTGCGCAGCAAGCCGCACCTGAACATCGGCACCATGGGTCATGTCGACCACGGCAAGACCACCCTCACCGCGGCCATCACCAAGGTCCTGGCCGAGCGCGGCGGCGGCTCGTTCGTCCCGTTCCACCGGATCGACCGGGCCCCGGAGGAGGCCGCCCGCGGCATCACCATCAACATCGCGCACGTCGAGTACGAGACGGCCACCCGGCACTACGCCCACGTCGACATGCCCGGCCACGCCGACTTCGTGAAGAACATGATCACCGGTGCGGCGCAGCTGGACGGTGCGATCCTGGTCGTCTCCGCCCAGGACGGCATCATGCCGCAGACCGCCGAGCACGTGCTGCTGGCCCGTCAGATCGGCGTCGATCACGTCGTGGTGGCGCTGAACAAGGCCGACGCGGGTGACCCGGAGCTCCTGGAGCTGGTCGAGCTGGAGGTGCGCGAGCTGCTCGGCGCGCACGGCTACGACGGCGCGGCCCTGCCGGTGGTCCCGGTCTCCGGGCTGCGCGCGCTGGAGGGCGACCCGTACTGGTCGGCCGCGCTGCTGCGGCTGCTGGACGCGGTGGACACCCACGTGCCGACGCCGGTGCGGTACACCGACGCGCCGTTCCTGCTGCCGATCGAGAACGTGCTCACCATCACCGGCCGCGGCACGGTGGTGACCGGCGCGGTCGAGCGCGGACGGGTGCGGACGGGCGACCGGGTGGAGGTCCTCGGCAACGACGCGGAGGTGCAGTCCGTGGTGACGGGCGTGGAGACCTTCGGCCGGACCATGGAGTCCGCGGAGGCGGGCGACAACGTCGCGCTGCTGCTGCGCGGGGTGCAGCGCGGGCAGGTCCGGCGCGGTCAGGTGGTCGCGGCGGTCGGCAGCGCCTCCGTGCACACGGGCTTCACCGCCCGGCTTCGCCTGCTGTCGACGGCCGAGGGCGGCCGCCGGACGCCCGTCGCCGGCGGCTACCGCCCGCAGTTCTACCTGCGGACGGGCGACGTGGTCGGCGAGGTCCGGCTGCCCGAGGGGGTCGCCGTGGCGCTGCCGGGCGAGACCGTCGAGGTGACGGTGACGCTCGGGCAGTCCATGCCGCTGGAGCCCGGCCTCGGTTTCGCCGTCCGCGAGGGCGGGCGGACGGTGGCGGCGGGCACGGTGGGGGCCGTGCTCGACTGAGCCCCCGGGCGGGCGGCGAAAGCGCACCGTCGTGCCTTCAGCAGGCCGGCCGCCCCCGAACGCACCGGGGTGGGACTCCCTTCTCGGGAGCCCCACCCCGGTCGTGCGACCGTCTGCCGGGAACTACGACCGGCGGCGCCTGCGGCGGGCGACGGAGAGGGCGATTCCTCCGCCGGCCGTCAGCGCCAGGGCCGCGTAGGCCAGTCCCTCGGTTGCGCCCGCCCCGGTGTGGGGGAGGGTGCCGTGGTGCCAGGGGG
>NZ_LGDO01000225.1:0-2413 GCF_001279805.1 Streptomyces sp. XY431 | reverse complement strand
GCGCCCCCCAACCCCCCGCCGATGGAGGGGGCCCCCTCCGGCCCCCTCACGTGGCCCGCGTCCCCCCCGGCCACCCCCTGACGCGGCAGGGCCGCCGCTCCGCACCACAGGGGCGGAGCGGCGGCCCTGAGCAGCCCGTCACACCGGGCGGAGCCAGACGGTCGACAGCGGCGGCAGCACCAGCTCGGCGCTGCGCGGCTGGCCGTCCCATTCGACGGCCTCCGACTTCACCGGGTGCGAGTTGGCGATCCCGCTGCCGCCGTAGGCCGCGGCGTCGGTGTTGAGCGCCTCCTCCCACAGCTGGTCGCGGCCGTTCAGCGCGGGCAGGCCGACCCGGCGGGCGTGCCGGACCACGGGGGAGAAGTTGCAGACCGCGACCAGCGGCGTGCCGTCGGCGGCGTACCGGACGAAGGAGAGCAGGTTGTCCTCGGCGGCACCGCCGTCGAGCCAGCTGAAGCCGGCCGGGACGCTGTCCTGCTCCCACAGGGCCGGGGTGTCCAGGTAGCGCCCGTTGAGGTCGCGGACGAGGCGGCGCACGCCGAGGTGGTCCCGGTGGGCCGGCCACTGCTCGTCGAGCACCCACCACTGCGGGCCCTGCTCGTGGTCCCACTCGGCACCTTGGGCGAACTCCTGCCCCATGAAAAGGAGTTGCTTGCCGGGGTGGGCCCACATGAAGCCGAGGTAGGCGCGGTGGTTGGCGCGCTGCTGCCACCAGTCGCCGGGCATCTTGGCGACCAGCGCCTGCTTGCCGTGCACCACCTCGTCGTGGGAGATCGGCAGGATGTAGTTCTCCGACCAGGCGTACACCATCGAGAAGGTGATCTCGTTGTGGTGGAACCGCCGGTGCACCGGGTCCTTGCCCATGTAGACCAGCGAGTCGTGCATCCAGCCCATGTTCCACTTCAGGCCGAAGCCGAGACCGCCCCGGTCGGTGGGCCGGGTGACGCCGTCCCAGGCGGTGGACTCCTCGGCGACGGTGATCACCCCCGGGCAGCGCCGGTAGACGGTGGCGTTCATCTCCTGGAGGAAGGCGGCCGCGTCGAGGTTCTCCCGCCCGCCGTACTGGTTGGGGGTCCAGGCGCCGCCCTCGCGCGAGTAGTCGAGGTAGAGCATCGAGGCGACGGCGTCCACCCGCAGGCCGTCGACGTGGAACTCCTCGCACCAGTAGACCGCGTTGGCCACCAGGAAGTTGCGCACCTCGACCCGGCCGTAGTCGAACTCCAGGGTGCCCCAGTCCGGGTGCTCGGCGCGCAGCGGGTCGGCCGGCTCGTACAGCGGCTCGCCGTCGAAGCGGGCCAGCGCGAAGTCGTCCTTGGGGAAGTGCGCGGGCACCCAGTCGACGATGACGCCGATGCCGTGCCGGTGCAGGGTGTCGACCAGGAAGCGGAAGTCGTCGGGGCCGCCGAGCCGGGAGGTGGGCGCGTAGTAGCCGGACACCTGGTAGCCCCAGGAGCCGCCGAAGGGGTGCTCCATCACCGGCATGAACTCCACATGGGTGAAGTTCAACTCCTTGAGGTATCCCGGGAGTTCGGCGGCAATGTCGCGGTAGGTGGTGAGGTCGGGACGCCAGGACGCCAGATGCAGCTCGTACACCGACATCGGGGCGCGGTGGTGCGCGGTGCGGGCCCGGCGGGCCATCCACTCGCCGTCCTGCCAGCGGTAGGAGGAGCTGGTGACGACCGAGGCGGTGCCGGGCGGCAGCTGCGCGGCCCGGGCCAGCGGGTCGGCCTTGTCGAGCACCCGGCCGTGCCGGGTGTGGATCTCGTACTTGTAGTGGGCGCCCTCGCCGATGTCGGGGACGAAAAGCTCCCAGACGCCGGAGGAGCCGAGCGAGCGCATCGGGTGCCCGGTGCCGTTCCAGTGGTTGAAGTCGCCGATCAGCCGAACCCCGGCGGCGTTCGGCGCCCAGACCGCGAACGCGGTGCCGGCGACCCCGCCGACGGTGCGCACGTGCGAGCCGAGGGCCTGCCAGAGCTGCTCGTGCCGGCCCTCGGAGATCAGGTGCAGGTCGAGTTCGCCGAGGGTGGGCGGGGTGCGGTAGCCGTCGTGCTGGCGCAGCGGCTCGGCGCCCGGGTAGTCGACCAGCAGCCGGTAGTCGGGGGCCTCGGGGGCGGCCAGCAGGCCGGTGAACAGGCCGCCCTGCTGGTGGGTGAGCTCCATCGAGCCCTGGTCGGTCTCCACCAGGACCCGGTCGGCGAACGGGCGGAGCACCCGGATCGCGGTGCCGCCGTTGACGGGGTGGGCGCCGAGCAGGGCGTGCGGGTCGTGGTGCTGGCCGCCGACCAGCCGGTCCACCTCGCCGGGTGGCAGTGGGGCCTCGGGCAGCCGCAGCGTCCCGGTGGCCACGGGGGCGGTCGTGTCGCCGACGGGCGGGGGCGCGGGTGCGGGTGTGGCCGGGATCGGCGGCGGCGGA
>NZ_LGDO01000224.1:0-2426 GCF_001279805.1 Streptomyces sp. XY431 | reverse complement strand
CCCCGGCGCCATCCCGCCCGGCGCCGACGTCCCCGCCGCCCTGCGCGGCCCGATCGAGGACGCCGCCCGCCGCTGCCCCGAGCCCGAGGTCACCCCGGTGCTGCTGGCGGCGATGCTCAAGGCGGAGTCCGGCTTCGACCCGGCCGCCGCCCGCCCCGCCACCGGCGAGTACGGCGTGGCGATGTGGACGCCCGCGGTCTTCAACGCCTGGGCGCAGGACGCCGACCACGACGGCGTCAAGAGCTATCTGGACCCGGACGACGCCATCGCCGCGATGGGCGGCTACGTCTGCTGGCTGGGCCAGCGGTTCAAGCAGCGGGGCTTCCCCGCCGCCGAACTGCCGGCCCTGGTGACGGCCGGCTACCGGACGAGCGACAAGACGGTCGCCGACGCCGGCGGCGTCCCCGAACGGGTGAAAGCGCATGTCGCACGCGTGCTCGGCTACCTCGCCGAGTACGGCGGGAGTAGCGTGGCGGGGCCATGAGGTCGGCCACATCCGCCGCCTCCCCGGCGGCGTCGCCACGGAACCCGGGCTTCCGGATGGGATGCTCGGCGGCATGTTCACCAAGCTCCGACCGCTCGTCACGCAGTGGACCACCGTCGTCCCGCTGCTGGCCCTCCTCGTCCTCGTCCTGACCTGGCACCGCGACCTCCCCGGCTGGGTGGTGGGGGTGGTGTCCTGCTTCCTTGCGGGTGCCGTGCTCGCCGCCGTGCACCACGCGGAGGTGGTCGCCCACCGGGTGGGGGAGCCGTTCGGGTCCCTGGTGCTCGCGGTCGCGGTGACGGTGATCGAGGTCGCGCTGATCGTGACCCTGATGGCGGACGGCGGGGACAAGTCGGCGACGCTCGCCCGGGACACCGTGTTCGCGGCGGTGATGATCACCTGCAACGGCATCCTCGGCCTGTCCATCCTGGCCGCGGCCATCAAGCACCGGGTGGCGGTCTTCAACGCCGAGGGGACGGGCGCGGCGCTGGCCACCATCGGGACCCTCGCCACGCTGAGCCTGGTCCTGCCGACCTTCACCACCAGCTCGCCCGGCCCCCAGTTCAACCCCGCCCAGCTGGCCTTCGCGGCGGCCGCCTCGCTCGTGCTGTACCTGCTGTTCGTGGCCACGCTGACGTTCCGGCACCGGGACTACTTCCTGCCGGTCACCTCCGAGGGCAAGGTGCTGGACGAGGAGGACCACGCCGACCCGCCGAGCGCCCGCGCCATGGTGTTCAGCCTGGTGCTGCTCGGCGTGGCGCTGATCTCGGTGGTGGGCCTGGCCAAGGGCGTGTCGCCGACCATCGAGTCGGCGGTCGACTCGGCGGGGCTGCCGTCCTCGGTCGTCGGTGTGGTGATCGCCCTGCTGGTCCTGCTGCCGGAGACCATCGCGGCCCTGCGCGCCGCCACCCGCAACCGGGTGCAGACCAGCCTCAACCTGGCGCTCGGCTCGGCCCTCGCGAGCATCGGCCTGACCATCCCGGCGGTGGCGATCGCCTCGCACTGGCTCTCCGGTCCGCTGGTCCTCGGCCTCGGCCCCTCGCACCTGGTGCTCCTGGCGCTCACCCTCGTGGTCGGCACCCTGACCGTCATCCCGCGCCGGGCGACCCCGCTGCAGGGCGCGGTGCACCTGGCGATCCTGGCGGCGTACGTGGTGCTGGCGATCAACCCCTGAGCGCCCGACCGGCGAAAGCCGACCATGGCGGCCTCCTGGCCGCCATGGTCGATCCGGTTCCGTGTCCCGGGGTCAGCGCGCTCCGAACATCAGGGTGAATGTCGCAGCGTGGTTGCCGTACTTGTCCGTGTAGCGACCGGCACCCGGTCCCGCATCCTTGAACGCGGAGTTCAGGATCGCGGCGCGGTGCCCGTTGTTGGCGTAGTTGTTCTCGGGGTTGTGGTTCATCCACCAGTAGACCGCGGCCTGAGGGGTGCCCCACGTCCATCCGGCGGGCACGACACTCGCGCCGTCGCTCCTCCCGCCGCCGTTCTGGGTGTTCTCCCCCGTCGCGCTGGCACCGTAGCCCGACTTGGCGAACCGGTCCTCCGGCCAGGCGTAGCCGGCTCGGGAGTCCCAGTGCGAGCAGACCAGCGGGGGGTTGTGCGCCGGGCAGGCCCGGTCCGGGCTGCTCGCCCAGTTCTCGGAGTGCGCCCGCGCCGCGGTGGCGAGTTGACCGGTGTAGCAGAGCGCCGCCAGGCCACGCTTCGCACGCTCCACGTTCACGAGGTAGAGCACCGCGTGCTCGGCATTGACGACGTCGGCGTCCGTCTGGGGAACCTTGTCGACATAGCCGGCGTACGGCTCCTCCGCCTTCTGGCAGGCTGCGGCTACGGGCGCGGTACTGGTGTTGTTCCAGGAGGCGGCGATGTCGTCCTTCCGGTCGCCGTTGAAGTCGCCTCCGAGCCATTGGGTGGAGTCGAGCCAGCCGCCGGCGTTGGTGGCCCA
>NZ_LGDO01000223.1:0-2516 GCF_001279805.1 Streptomyces sp. XY431 | reverse complement strand
CTACGGGCGCGTCAAGATCGTTGGACTGTCCGGAGGCTGTGTGCAGGGCGAGGATCACGCCGCGTGGGGACATGGCTTCCCGGTCAAGTACCTGCTGGGCCGGGTGGAGCCGGAACTCGAGATCGAACACTGGGGACGGTGCGCGGACGTCGAGGGCCTGTTCGTCGATCCGGTGCCGCCACCGCGTGAGGTCCTGACGATACGGGGGTGCACGCCCGAGGGCCCTGGCACGACGTGATCGCCCGGCCCGACGAGGCAACGCGGTCGTTGGGCACTCTGGAAGTCGCGATCTGGGACGAGTACCAGCCCCAGCTCGCCTGGGCCCTCGTGGACACGGTCGTCATCACCCACCGGCCCAACGCGGCCGATTCGGGCCTCGTCGACATCGTTGTGGGAACCGGCGTCGTCGAGCGCGCCGAGGTGTGGTGCGGCGCCGGTCCCGGCACCATGCCGACCGTGCCACGCTTCGAAGTCCATGCGCTGAGCCACCGCGGTGGGCGAACCGGTGAATGTCTCGGCATCGACGGTCTCCTCGTCCCGCGCGAGGCGCAGGCCGACATTCCCCTTCGGCTCATCGGGTGCGAACCCGACGAGCCGCTGCCCGCCGCCGGGCGCGACCCCCGAGCATGGACGACGGAATGGGCCGCGCTGCTGGCCCTGTGGGGCGGCGCCGACGAGGCCGTCGCGCCGGCCCAGCGCCTCGCCTCGCCTGCTTCCCGCGCAGCGTGCCTTGCGAACGGATGGCCGAACAGTTCAGGGTGGCCTTGTCGGCCCCCGCAGGCCCGTGTGCTGCCGCATCGTGCGAGCACGTCCCGATCTCGCTGACCGTGCTCGTGTGCCTGCGTCGCCTGCGCGAGGCGGCGTTCGTGCTCGCTGTGCGCACGGGTCTTCGAATTGATCGTCGCGTACACACCGGCGATCTGCGCGAATGCGTCCTTGCGACCCGGCGGTGGCAGCGGCTCGGTCGGCCCAATTCGACAGTCCACCGAGGCGCTGACCTCGCCGACCTGACCGCGGCCTGCCAGCGTGCGCCGCACCTGCGCCCTCGCCCGACCGACGGCAAATCCGAAATGCTGGGGGCACTGCCTGATGCTGTCGGGGATCGGTGCCGCTCTCGGTCGCGGTCGGTGGTCCGTTGCGTCGAAACGACCGAACCGCCTCGACATCGCAACGGCGACGTTGGGAACGGTCGACGCAACGTGCACATCCGGCCGACCGGACGCACGAGCCCCGAGATCCCGGTCAGCGTCAGGTACTCGGATGCTCGTCATTCTGCCTTTCCGGACCGGCCCGCGTCGGTCACCCCGACTCCGAAGGAACGTTGATGAGTTCATTCCTGCCCGGCCGGATCCTGCGGCCCTGGGTGGTCGTCGCCGCTGCGGTCCTCGCCCTGTTGGCGCCGTCCGCGATGTCCGCTCACGCGGACCCGCCCTCCCCGCAGACCCCGCCGGTTCTGACGGACGGCCACGGCCTGACCCAGGTCGGCGCGACCGGCACCAGCACCGACTTCGTGATCACCGTGACCACGGCCCAGGTCGCCAAGCAGCACCCGATCAAGATCATTCTGCCGAGGGACTACTGGGCAGAGCCGACCAAGCGCTACCCGGTGCTGTACTTCCTGCACGGCTCACCGGACAGCCCGGTCAACCAGACCTATCCGGCCCTGACCAGTTCCACGTCGATGATCACGGTCATCCCGGACGGCGGCCCGAGGGGCTGGTATGCCAACTGGCGTGACCAGAACACCGCAGCCGGCGCGCAGAACTGGGAAACCTTCCATCTCGACCAGGTGATCCCCTTCATCGACGACAACCTGCGCACCGTCGCGACCAAGCAGGGCCGTGCCGTCGCGGGCATCTCGATGGGCGGCCTGGGTGCCATGCGCTACGCCCAGCGGCACCCCGAACTGTTCAGCCAGGTCGCCTCGCTGTCGGGGGGCCTCGACCTGTCGGCAGTGTCGATGGACCTGAGGCTGGCCATCGTCGCCTCCCTGACCAACGCCCCCGGCGGTTTCTGCGGCTCCTCCTCGTCCACCGGCGGCGACTGCACCGGAAGCTACACACCTGCGGTGTCGAGCGATGCCCTGTTCGGCTCGCCCTACCCCGTGTTCAACATCGACCGGTTGTGGAACGAGGCCGACCCCGCCTCCCACATGGCCAGGCTGGCAGGCATCGGCATCTCGATCTACACCGGCAGCGGCCGCGGAAACCCGCTCGCCCCGGAGTTCTGGATCGAGGGAGCGAACAAGCACGCCAGGGACAGCCTGAACGCGCTCGGCATGCCCTACTACTACGTGGGCTACGGCGACGGGGCCGGCTGGGGCACCCAGTGCAACGGCGACCACAACGCCGGCTGCTGGGCCCAGGACCTGGTGGACTACATCCCCCGCCTGGAGAGGGCCTTCGCCACCACCTGACCCACACGCACGTGATCCGACTGCGCCGGCCTCCTGCGGCGGCCGGCGCAGTCGGCGGACGGTCCGCCGGGCGCTCACCCGCCGCTGCGGGCGCTCACCC
>NZ_LGDO01000222.1:0-2576 GCF_001279805.1 Streptomyces sp. XY431 | reverse complement strand
GGCGGCGGGGGCGGTCGGATCCTCGGTGGGCGTCTTCCCCGGTGCTTCCCCGGGTGCTTCCCCGTGCGCCTCGACGGCCAACGCCGCGGCCTCGCGCGCCGGTTCGGCGTCGGGTCCGGCCGCGTCGGGTCCGGCCGCGACAGGTGCGGGCCCGGCGGCCGGGGCCGCGCCGCTCGCCGGGAGGCCCACCCGCGCATAGACCCCGGCGAGCACGACCACCAGCCCGGACACCGCGAAGATCGTGTCGATCGGGCCGAACCGCAGCCCCGCCACCGAACCCGAGAAGTCCCGCAGCCCGCTGCCCGCCAACCAGCCGGACAGCACCGCCGTCAGCATCGCCGCGAGCCGGGTGACCGGGTAGAACACCGAGATCACCCGGCCCCGGAACTCCTGCGGGGTGGCGGCGAGCAGCAGCGGTGCCATCGCCGTGTTCAGCATGGTGATCGGCACCACGAAGACGAACAGCAGCGTCACGGCCGCCGGGAAGCCGGTCTGCCGCGAGTACAGCACCAGCAGCGCGCCGCTCGCCATCAGGCCGATCCAGGTCGTCCGCCGGGCGCCGATCCACTGCACGACCCGCCCGGCGGCGAGCGCGCCCGCGATCCCGCCGATGCCGAGCGCCATGCCGAGGTAGCCGTACGACTCGGCGGAGACGTGCAGGTTCCGGGTGGCGAAGAAGATGTTCAGGGTACTCAGGGCGCCCATCCCGAGTTGGCCGATCACCGTGAGCAGCAGCAGCGCGACGAGGAACCGGTTGCGGGCGAAGAAGCGCAGGCCCTCGGCGAAGTCCTTGAACAGGCCGGGGCGTTCGGCCCTGCCCGGCCGTTCGGCGGCCTTTCCGGCACTCGGAGCGGTGGGTGTGGTCCGCGCGGGATGCACCGGCCGCAGGTCCGCCGAGCTGATGGCGATGTACGACACCAGGTAGGAGAGCGCGTTGAACAGCAGCGCCCACTGCAGGCCCACCGCGAACAGCAGCGGTGCGGCGAGCGGCGGGCCGATGATCCAGGCGGTCTGTCCGGTCGCCTGGGCGATGCCGGCCGCCCTGGCCCGGTCGGCCTCGTCCGTCACGAGTTCCGCGATGATCGAGAACCGGGCCGGGGTGAAGAACTGGCTCGCCGCGTTGAGCACCAGCACGATCACATAGATCAGGGCCAGCCAGACGCCCGCCGGCAGCTCCCGGGTCGGCACGAAGGCGACGGCGGTCAGCACGGCGACCAGCCCGCCGCGCAGCACCTCGGTGCCGAGCATGGTGGCGCGCTTGTCCCAGCGGTCGACGAAGACCCCGGCGAAGGGCCCCACGAACATCACGGCCGCGCTGGTCGCCAGGACGACGCCGCTGACCGCCTGCGGGCCCCAGGACTTCCCCTCCGCCAGCACGGTCGCCACCCAGAGGACGAGCGTGGTGCTGAACACCGCGTCCCCGACCGAGGAGACCGCCTGGCCGAACCAGAGCCGGGTGTAGGTGGGGTTGATGAGGGTCGGCCGGAGCCTGCCGAGGGCGGTCACGGGGTGCGCCCCGTTCCGAGCAGCAGTGTCATCAGGGCGGTGACCAGGGTGGTGTGGTACGCCTTGGCGAAGTACTCGGCGGCCGGGTCGGCGGTACTCGCACGGGTGGCGGCGGTACTCGCGCGGGTGGCGGCGGACCGGCCGGGGATCGAGCCGTCCGGGCGCTGGGCGCGGGCCAGGCAGGCGAGGGCGGCCGCGCCCTCGGGCGTGCCCGTCGGGTCCAGGCCCAGGCAGACCTGGGTCATGACGAGTTCGGCGGCGAGGTCCCACCAGTCGTGCCGGACGCAGTGGTCGAGCAGCCGGGCGGTCAGGGTAGCCGCGTCGGCCACCGCGCCGTCGGGCAGTCCGGGGCCGGTGCGGGCGAAGTCGCTGAGGTAGAAGGCGGAGTGGGTGAGGGCGTACGCCTCGGGGACGGTCACCGGCGGCTCGTCGGGACGGGGCGCGGTGGCATCCTCGGCGATGTCGGCTTCCCGGCCGTCGAGGGCGTCCCGGCGCCGGGCCCGCGCGAGGGCGGTGGCGGGCAGGGTGACGAGGACGTTGCGCCGGGCGAGTTCCGGGTAGGGCTCGATGGCGTGCGCCACCCCGGCCTTGTCCGCGTAGTAGCGCAGTTCGAGCCGCTGGTAGGGCGAGCGCCCGGCCGGGGCGAGGTCGGCGGCGGTGAGCCGGGCGAGGTCGGCCCGGAACGGCGCGTCCGCCGTCCCGGTGGGTGCCAGGGCGGCGCAGGCCAGCCGGTACTGGGTGGCGCCGCGCGGCTCGGCGGTGAGCAGGCGCGGGAAGCCGGGGTGCTGCCAGACGGCGCGGACCCGGACGGTCGCCTCGGCCCGGCGCGGGTCGTCACCGGGGTCGAGGCGGGTCCAGCAGTGGGTGAGCAGCGCGAGTTCCAGCGCGGCCTTGGCGGGCCGGTGGGCGCCGCCGGGGTCCGGGCTTCGGGCGGCGCCGTGGGCGGGCGTGAACGGGTCGAAGTGGTCGAGGTGGCGGCCGATCCAGCCGAGCGTGCCGGCGCCGAGCCGCTCCAGGCCGTGGCCGGGATCGGCGCCGGGGGCGGGGGCGGGGGCGGGGGCGGCGCCGGG
>NZ_LGDO01000221.1:0-2606 GCF_001279805.1 Streptomyces sp. XY431 | reverse complement strand
CCCTCCCCCTCCGCCCCTCCGCACCACCCCGAGGAGTCACGCATGACGTCGCACACGGCCGAGCCGGCCGAGCCGCCGCTGGACCTCGTCCTGGTCGGCCACGGCATGGTCGGCCAGCGCTTCCTGGAGGCCTGGACCGAGCAGCCCGGCGCCCGGCGCCGACGGGTCACCGTGCTCGCCGAGGAGCCCCGCCCCGCCTACGACCGTGTCCACCTCAGCTCGCTCTTCGAGGGCCGCACGCCCGAGGACCTCACGCTCTGCCCGCCCGGCTTCCTCGCCGAGCACGGCATCGAGCTGCGCCTCGGCGACCCGGTGACCGCCGTCGACCGCGCCGCCCGCACCGTCACCACCCGCTCCGGCGCCCGACTGCGGTACGACGACCTGGTGCTGGCCACCGGCTCGGCCCCGTTCGTGCCGCCCGTGCCCGGCCGGGACGCCGCCGGCTGCCACGTCTACCGCACCGTCGAGGACCTCGACGCGATCCGTGCCGACGCGACGAAGGCCGTGGTGGCGGGCGGCGGCACCGGCATCGTGGTCGGCGGCGGCCTGCTCGGCCTGGAGGCGGCCGGCGCGCTGCGGGCGATGGGGCTCACCACCCATGTGGTCGAGTTCGCCCCCCGTCTGATGGCCGTCCAGGTCGACGAGGGCGGCGGCGAACTGCTCCGCCGCAAGATCGAGGAGCTCGGCGTCACCGTCCACACCGCGGCCGCCGCGAGCGGGGTCGCCACCGGCCCGGACGGCGCGGTGCGCGGCCTGCTCCTCTCCGACGGCCGCGAACTCGCCGCCGACCTGGTGGTGTTCTCGGCCGGCGTCCGCCCCCGCGACGGGCTCGCCCGGGACTGCGGCCTGGCGGTCGGCCCGCGCGGCGGCATCGTGGTCGACGAGCGCTGCCGCACCGAGGACCCGGCCGTCCTCGCCATCGGCGAGTGCGCCCAGGCCGCCGACGGCCGGGTCTACGGACTGGTCGCCCCCGGCTACCAGATGGCCGAGACGGCGGCCCGCGAACTCGCCGGCCGCCCCGGCCCCGGCTTCACCGGCGCCGACACCTCGACCAAGCTCAAGCTGCTCGGCGTCGACGTCGCCAGCTTCGGCGACCCGCACGGCACCGCCGAGGGCGCGCTCGACGTGCTCTACAGCGACGGCCGGCTGGGCGTCTACCGCAAGCTGGTGATCGGCACCGACGGGGCCCTGCTCGGCGGTGTCCTGGTCGGCGACACCGACGCCTACGGCACCCTGCGTCCGCTGGCGACGGCCGGCCGGCCGCTCACCGTCCCGCCCGAACAGCTGGTGCTGCCCGCCGGATCCGCCGCCGCCGGCCCGATCGCGCTGCCCGACGACGCGGTGCTCTGCTCCTGCCACAACGTCACCCAGGGCGCCGTGCGCGCCGCCGTCCGGGAGCAGGGCGCCGGCAGCGCCGCCGAGGTCAGGAAGTGCACCCGGGCCGGCAGCGGCTGCGGCAGCTGCCTCAAGCAGCTCACCACCGTCGTCACCGAGGAACTCGCCGCCGCGGGGGCCGAGGTCGGGACCGGCCTGTGCGAGCACTTCCCGCAGAGCCGCGCCGAGTTGTACGAGATCGTCCTGGTCACCGGCATCACCACCTTCTCCGCACTGGTCGACCGGCACGGCACCGGTGAGGGCTGCGACATCTGCAAGCCGACCGTCGCCTCGATCCTGGCCAGCCTCTCCAACGGCCACATCCTGGACGGCGAACAGGCCGCCCTCCAGGACTCCAACGACCACTTCCTGGCCAACCTCCAGCGCAACGGCTCCTATTCGGTGGTGCCCCGGGTGCCCGGCGGCGAGATCACCCCGGAGGGCCTGATCGCGATCGGCGAGGTGGCCCGCGACTTCGGCCTCTACACCAAGATCACCGGCGGCCAGCGGATCGACCTGTTCGGCGCCGGCGTCGACCAACTCCCCGCCATCTGGGCCCGATTGGTGGGCGCCGGCTTCGAGTCCGGGCACGCCTACGGCAAGGCGCTGCGCACCGTGAAGTCCTGCGTCGGCGAGACCTGGTGCCGCTACGGCGTCCAGGACTCGGTCGGCCTCGCCATCGAACTGGAGCTGCGCTACCGGGGGTTGCGCTCCCCGCACAAGCTCAAGTCGGCGGTCTCCGGCTGCGCCCGCGAGTGCGCCGAGGCCCGGAGCAAGGACTTCGGCGTCATCGCCACCTCCGCCGGCTGGAACCTCTACGTCGGCGGCAACGGCGGCATGACGCCCCGGCACGCCGACCTGCTCGCCGCCGACCTGGACCGCGAGACGCTGATCCGCACCATCGACCGCTACCTGATGTTCTACATCCGGACCGCCGACCGGCTGGAGCGCACCTCGGTCTGGCTGGAGCGGCTCGACGGCGGCCTCGACCACCTGCGCGCGGTCGTCCTCGACGACGCGCTCGGCATCGCCGCCGAACTCGACGCCCTGATGGCCCGCCACATCCATTCCTACCAGGACGAGTGGGCCGCTACGCTGGCCGACCCGGACCGGCTCCGCCGCTTCGCCTCCTTCGTCAACGCCCCCGGTACCCCCGACCCGGCCGTCACCTTCGTCCCCGAACGCGGCCAGATCCGCCCCGCCCGCCCCGACGAGGACGGCCACGTCCTCCC
>NZ_LGDO01000220.1:0-2922 GCF_001279805.1 Streptomyces sp. XY431 | reverse complement strand
CCGAAAGGCCCTGCCCGCACCCGACTTCGCCTCCGCCGGCGAGGGCCGTGCACCCGCCACCCCGCAGGAAGAAGTCCTGTGCGGTGTGTTCGCGGAGGTCCTCGGCCTCGACAAGGTCGGCGTCGACGACGGGTTCTTCGAACACGGCGGGAACTCGTTGCTCGCCACCCGCCTCGTCAGCCGCGTGCGCGCCGAACTCGGCGTCGAGATCAGCATCCGCGCCGTCTTCGAGGCGCCGACCGTCGCCGGCCTCGCCGCGCAGCTCGACCCGACCACGGGCATCCGCGCCGTCCTCACCCCCGTCCCGCGGCCGGAGACCCTGCCCCTGTCCTACGCCCAGCTGCGCCTCTGGTTCCTGGGACAGCTGGAGGGACCGAGCTCCACGTACAATATCCCGGTCGGTCTCCGACTCTCGGGCCCCCTCGACGCCCCGGCCCTGCAAGCGGCCCTGCAGGACGTCACCGCCCGCCACGAGACGCTGCGCACGGTCTACCCCACCAGCGGGGGACAGCCGTTCCAGCGCGTGCTGGACGTCGAGGCGTCGAAGCCGGACCTCCCCGTCGTCCCCGTCACGGAAGAAGACCTGGCGGCGGAACTGGTCCGGCACGCCGACCGGACCTTCGACCTGGAGACCGAGGTGCCGATCCGGGCACGGCTGTTCCGGCTCGCGCCGGAGGAGCACGTCCTCCTGCTGGTCATCCACCACATCGCCGGCGACGGCTGGTCGATGGGACCGCTGCTGCGCGACCTGTCGACCTGCTACGCCGCGCGGCGGGACGACCGGACGCCGGAACTCGCGCCGCTCCCGATGCAGTACGCCGACTACGCCCTCTGGCAGCGCGGAATCCTGGGCGGCGAGGACGACCCGACATCGCTGATGTCACGTCAACTCAACTACTGGCGCGAAGCACTGGCCGACCTGCCGCAGGAGACCCTGCTCCCGACGGACCGGCCGCGCCCGGCCGCCGCCTCGTACCGAGGGGCCTCGGTACCGCTCGACCTGCCCGCCGACCTGCACTGCCGCCTGGTGGAGCTGGCGCAGGCCGCCGGTGCCAGCCCGTTCATGGTGATCCAGGCGGCCCTGGCCGTCCTGCTCTCCAAGCTGGGGGCCGGCGAGGACATTCCGATCGGCTCGCCCATCGCCGGTCGAACTGACGAGGCGCTGGAGGAACTGGTCGGCTTCTTCGTCAACACCCTGGTACTCCGCACCGACCTCACCGGCAACCCGACCTTCGACGAACTGCTGGGACGGGTCCGGGAGGCCAGCCTGGACGCCTATGCGCACCAGGACATCCCGTTCGAGCGCCTGGTCGACGACCTGGCGCCGGAGCGGTCGCTCGCCCGGCACCCGCTGTTCCAGGTCATGCTCGCCCTGCAGAACACCACCGACGCCCTGGTGGAGCTGCCCGGTGTGCGGGCCACCACGGTCGACTCCGGGCTCACCCCGGCCAAGTTCGACCTCTCCTTCGACCTCGGCGAGCGCTTCGCGGAGGACGGCACGCCCGCCGGTCTCCACGGGCGGATCGACTTCGCCACCGACCTGTTCGACACCCGCACCGTCGAGGGCATCGCCGGCCGCCTGGTGAAGGTCGTCACGGCCGCGGTGAACAACCCGGACCGCCCGATCGGCGAGATCGACGTCGTCTCCGCGGCCGAGCGCAACCTCGTGCTGCACGAGTGGAACGAGCCGCAGCGCCCCGTCCAGTCGGTCACCCTGACCGAGCTGTTCGAGGCGCAGGCGGCCCGGACGCCCGAGCGGATCGCCCTGGCGTTCGGCGAAACCTCCCTGACCTACCGGGAGTTGAACGAGCGGGCGAACCGGATCGCCCGGCGCCTGGTGGGCCTCGGCGTCGGACCGGAGAGCCTGGTCGCGGTGATGACGAACCGCTCGGCCGAGCTCGTCGTCGCCCTGCTCGCCGTGCTGAAGGCCGGCGGCGCCTACGTGCCCCTGGACCCGGACTACCCGGCGGACCGCATCGCGTACGTCCTTGGCGACGCGGCACCCGTGTGCCTGCTGACCACCGGCGGGGTCCGGCTGCCGGACCTGGACGCCGGGCTGCCCGTGCTCCTGGTGGACGACGAGGCCGCCGACTCCGCTTCCCCGGCGGGGGACCTCACGGACGCCGAACGGTCGGCCCGGCTCCGTCCGGCCCACCCCGCGTACATCATCTACACCTCCGGATCCACGGGACGGCCGAAGGGCGTCACGATCCCGCACGCCAACGTCGTGCACCTCTTCACGGCGACCGAGGACCGCTTCGGGTTCGGTGCCGACGACGTGTGGACGATGTTCCACTCGTACGCCTTCGACTTCTCCGTCTGGGAGCTGTGGGGTGCGCTGCTGTACGGCGGCCGCCTGGTCGTCGTGCCCTTCGAGACCTCCCGCTCGCCGCTGGACTTCCTGGACCTGCTGGTCCGGGAGCGGGTCACCGTGCTCAACCAGACCCCGTCGGCCTTCTACCAGCTCATGCAGGCGGACGCGCAGCACCCCGAGCTCAGCGCCGGGCTCGCCCTGCGCACGATAGTCTTCGGCGGCGAAGCGCTGGACCCGGAGCGCCTGGTCGGCTGGTACGAGCGCCACCCGGTCGGCGGACCCACGCTGGTGAACATGTACGGCATCACCGAGACCACCGTGCACGTCACCTACCGGGCCCTGGACGCCGCGTCGATCGGCGAGATCGCCGGCAGCGTCGTCGGCCGGGCCATCTCGAACCTCCGGGTGTTCGTGCTGGACGGCGCCCTGCGTCCGGTGCCGGTGGGTGTCGTGGGCGAGATGTTCGTCGCGGGCGAGGGCCTGGCGCGCGGCTATGTCGGGCGTCCCGGGCTGACGTCGGAGCGTTTTGTGGCGTGTCCGTTCGGTGGTGCGGGTGAGCGGATGTACCGCACGGGTGATGTGGTGCGGTGGACTGTGGATGGGGAGTT
>NZ_LGDO01000219.1:0-94472 GCF_001279805.1 Streptomyces sp. XY431 | reverse complement strand
CGATGGTACTGCAGGGGGGACCCTGTGGGAGAGTAGGACGCCGCCGAACAATCATTGTGAAGAACCCCCGTCGGGAAACCGACGGGGGTTCTTTGCGTTTTCAGGACGCTTTCGGTCGAGGCATTTCCCCGGGTCGGTACTGGCAAGGGGGATGTCGTCCGAGCGGGAATGCCGTCCGATTCCGCGGCGGAGTGCGTTTCCCGGGGCCCCGAGAAGCGCCGGGAAAGGCCCTTGAGGGCATTCGGCGAGTGCCCGGGTGGGGGAGGTCCACCGCCTGTCGAAAGGGACTCAAAAGCCCCGCCACCGGATCGGTGGCGGGGCTTTTCCGTGCTCCCCGGACGGGGCCGGGAGTCTTTGTCAGAGGCGGCCGGCGGCCTTGAGGGCGAGGTAGGTGTCGGCCAGGGCGGGGGCGATGGAGGTGGGCGGGGCGTCGAGGACGGTGATGCCGGCGCGGGTGAGGCGGTCGGCGGTGAGGCGGCGGTCGGCGCGGGTCTGCTCGGCGGCCGCAGCACCGTAGACGGCCTCGACCGTGCCGCGGCCGGCGGCGAGTTCGTCGAGGTGGGGGTCGGACACGGACGCGAGCACGACCTCGTGGCGCTTGGTGAGGAGCGGCAGGACCGGGAGCAGGCCGTCCTCGACGGATGCCGCGTCCAGGCCGGTGAGGAGCACGATCAGCGAGCGGTGCGGTGCCATCTTCAGGGCGGTGGCGACCAGCGAGCGCATGTCGGTCTCGTAGAGGGCGGGCTCCAGGGCGGCCATCGCGTTGGTGAAGGCCGGGAGGATCTCGACCGGGGAGCGGCCGGCCACCGCGGTCCGCTTGCGCAGGTCGTGGGCGAGCAGGTCGACCCGGTCGCCGGCCTTGGTGGCGAGGGCGGTGAGGAGCAGCGCGGCGTCGAGCGAGGCGTCGAGCCGGGGTGCGTCGCCGACCCGGCCGGCGGAGGTGCGGCCGGTGTCGAGGACGACCAGGATGTGCCGGTCGCGCTCGGGCCGCCAGGTGCGGACGGCGACCGTGTGGCGGCGGGCGCTGGCCCGCCAGTCGATGGAGCGGATGTCGTCGCCGGGCAGGTACTCGCGCAGGGAGTCGAACTCGGTGCCCTGGCCGCGGGTCAGGACCGAGGTCCGGCCGTCGAGTTCGCGCAGCCGGGCGAGCCGGGAGGGCAGGTGCTTGCGGCTGGCGAACGGGGGCAGGGCGCGGACCGTCCAGGGGACGAGGTGCGAGCCCTGACGCCCGGCCAGGCCGAGCGGGCCGAGCGAACGGACGGTCACCTTGTGGGCGTGGTGGTCCCCGCGCCGGGTCGGGGTGAGGACGGTGGTGACGCGGCGGCGTTCGTGGCCGGGGACGCGCAGGGTGTGCCGGGAGGCGGCGAACCCGGTGCCGGGCCGCCAGGCCGACGGGGCCCAGGCGTCGCGGATCCGGGCCCGCAGGGGCCGTCCGGCCGGGTTGGTGACGGTCAGTTCGACTGAGGCGGGTTCGCCGAGCCGGACCGTGGTGTCGCCGCCCCGGTCGATCCGCAGGCTGCGGACGGGGGCGGCGAGCACCAGGTCGACGGCGACAGCGAGCAGGACCGCGCCGGTGACGGCGCCGATGCCCGCCCAGGACGGCAGCAGCAGGCCCGTGACGAGGGCGCCGAGCGCGGCGAGCAGGGCGGTTCGCCCGGTGATGGCCATGCGGTGCGTTCCTTCGTCGGGGCCGACGGTGAGGCGGCGAAACGTGGGGCGGCGATACCCGGGGCGCTGATACCCGGGGCGGGGATCAGCGCGGGGCGGGGATCAGCGCGGGGCCGGGGTCTGGGCGAGGACGGCCTGGATCACGGAGTCCGCGGTCACGCCCTCCATCTCGGCCTCGGCCCGCAGGGCGACGCGGTGCCGCAGGGTGGGCAGGGCGAGTGCCTTGACGTCGTCGGGGGTGACGTAGTCGCGGCCGGCCAGCCAGGCCCAGGCACGGGAGGCGCCGAGCAGTGCGGTGGCGCCGCGCGGGGAGACGCCGATGGAGAGCGAGGGCGACTGCCGGGTGGCCCGGCAGAGGTCGACGATGTAGGCGAGCACCTCGGGCGCGACGGTCAGCTTGGCGATCTGCTCGCGGGCGGCGGCGATGTGCTCGGGGCCGGCCACCGGGCGCACGCCGGCCGCGGCGAGGTCGCGCGGGTCGAAGCCGGCGGCGTGCCGGGCGAGGACCTGGAACTCCTGGTCCCGGTCGGGCAGCGGGAGGATCAGCTTGAGCAGGAAGCGGTCGAGCTGGGCCTCGGGCAGCGGGTAGGTGCCCTCGTACTCGACCGGGTTCTGGGTCGCGGCGACCAGGAACGGCACCGGCAGGGCGCGCGGCTCGCCGTCGACGGTGACCTGGTGCTCCTCCATGGCCTCCAGCAGGGCGGCCTGGGTCTTCGGCGGGGTGCGGTTGATCTCGTCGGCGAGCAGCAGGTTGGTGAAGACCGGGCCGGGCTGGAAGGAGAACTCGGCGGTGCGGGCGTCGTAGACCAGGGAGCCGGTGACGTCGCCGGGCATCAGGTCGGGGGTGAACTGGATGCGCTTGGTCCCCAGGCTGAGCGCGGTGGAGAGGGTGCGGACCAGCAGGGTCTTGGCCACGCCGGGGACGCCTTCGAGCAGCACATGGCCGCCGCAGAGCAGGGCGACGACGAGGCCGGTGACGGCGGCGTCCTGGCCGACGACGGCCTTGGCGATCTCGGCGCGCAGGGCGGTGAGTGCCTCGCGCGGGTCGCCGAGCCGGGGGTCGCCGGCAGTGCCGGGAGCGGTGCTGCCGGGGACGGTGGTGCCGGTGGTGACGGGCGCCGGGCCGGGGGTGATGCGGAGCTGGGTGGTGGCCTTCTCGGTCACGGCTTCCGTACCTGCCTTTCGAGGGTGTCGAGGTCGTCGGCGAGCCGCAGCAGTGCGGCGTCGTCGGTCGGGGGAGGGCCGTACAGCAGGGCCGCGGCGTCCCCGGCGGGCCGCTCGGGGAGGCGGTCCGCGACGGCCGCGCAGAGGGCGGTGGGGTCGGGTGCGCCGGCCACCGGCGGGACGCCGAGGGCCGGGGCGATGCGCAGCGCGGTGGCGCGGCGCAGGGCGTCGGCGGCGCGGCCGCGGGCCTTGGCCCGGCGGTAGAGGCGGGCGCGGCCCTCGGTGGTCTCGGAGGCGCGGACCACGACCGGCAGCTGCTCGCTGACCACCGGGCCGAGCCGCCGGGAGCGCCAGAGCGCGGCCAGCACGACGGCGATGGCGAGCTGGTAGCCGGCCCAGGTCCAGCCCTCGGGGATGTAGTCCTGGAAGCTCTTGCGCCCGCCCTCGGCGACCGGGGCGGTGTAGTCGGGCAGGTGCCAGGTGAGGTGCGGCCGGGAGCCGAGCAGGCCGAGTCCCAGGGCGGCGTTGCCGTCCTTCCCGAGCAGCTCGTTGGTGAGGAACTCGCCGCTGCCGAGGACCACGACGTCGGTGTTCCGGCCGGTGGTGACGGCGACCAGGGGGTAGCCGTGGCCGCGCGGGTAGCAGCCCTCGCCGCGGCTGCCGGCGGTGTAGAGCAGGCCGCCGAGGTGGGCGCTGCCGGCCCGGACGGCTTCGGGGAGGGAGCAGCCGGGGTCGGTGGTGCGCACGCCGGCGTAGGGGATGCCGCCGTTCTCGTCGGACGTGCGGACGCCGGGGACGAGGGCGCTGAGGGCGGCGGGGCCGGGGGCGACCAGGACCAGCCGGCCGTACTTGGCGGCGGCGACGGCGGTCAGCTGCTCGGGGGTGAGCAGGTCGGGTTCGGGCAGGACGAGGGTGTCGGTGCCGGTGGGCCGGACGGCCGGGTCGGCGGTGAGGTCGACCTGGAGGCCCTCGCGCTCCAGGAGGGCGATCACGGCGCGGCTGCCGGTGGGCTCGTAGGAGCGGGGGTCGAGCGGCGGGTACCGGCGTTCCTGGTTGACGGCCGCGAGCAGGACGGCGGCGAGCAGCAGGAGGGCGGCGGTGAGCAGGTACCAGCGGGTGCGCCGCCACAGGCCGCGGCCGGTGGGGGCGGTGCTGGTGGCGGTCGGGGCGGGCCGCGGGGCGGCGGCCCGGTCGGTCGGCGGAGCGGGGGTGGCGCTGGTCATGCGGCTCCTCCGGCGGCCGGGGCGAGGACCGGGCGGGCGCGTTCGAGGGCCCGGTCGAGGTCGCGCAGCGACTGGTAGGCGCCCTGGTCGGCGGTGCGCTCGCCGTACGCGATGTCGTCGAAGGCGCGGGCGGCCGCGGCGAGCTCGGCCGCGTGGCCGGGCAGGGCGCGGCCGGCCTCGGCGGCGGCCTCGTCGGCGGTGCGGCCGGGGCGGGCGTCGAGCAGGGTGCGCTCCTCCAGGCCGCGGACCAGGGCGCGCATCTGCTCGCGGACGGCCTCGGTCCACCGGCCGGCGGCGGCGTGCCGTTCGGCGTCGGCCCGGTGCTCGGCCGCGCTGCGCGGGCCGATGTCGCCGAAGACCCCGGTGTGGGTGCGGGCGGCCCGCTTGGGCGCGCCGAGGCGCCACCAGAGGGCGGCGCCGATGATCGCGGCCACCAGCAGGAACAGGACCAGGCCGGTGGCGCCGCCGGTGCCGTCGCCGGTGAGCGCGCCCAGCGCCTCGTCGATCCGGTCCGTGATCCAGTCGATGACCCGTTCCTGGAGGCTCGGGTCGTGGCGGTGGTAGTCGGCGTTGAGCAGTTCGTCGCGGGCCGCGTCCTTGGCCGCGTCGCGCGGTGTCGTGACCGGGGCACCACCCGCGAGCACGACGATCTCCCCCCGGATCGGCATCGGGCTCAGAGCCTTGCGGGGGCGGGGCCGGCCTGGTCGCCCCAGCCGGTGCCGCCGTGTTCGGGCAGGCCGGCGGCGCGGGCGAGCTCGATGTCGAGGGCCTCGCGGCGGATCCGCTGGTCGACGTAGAGCAGCACGCCGATGGTGGCGGTGAAGGGGAGGGTGACGGTGGAGGAGAGGACGCCGCCGATCGCCATGGTGATCAGCATGGCGGCGGGCATGCTGCCGCTCTGCCCGGCGTCGACCTGCCCGAGGAAGTCGTCGAAGCCGATCACCATGCCGGCGATCGTGAACGGGGTGCTGATCACACCGCCGACGACCGCGGCGATGATCTGGCTCAGCACGGTGATGCCGCAGATCCGCCACCAGGAGCGGCGGACCAGCCGGCGGGAGCGGGAGAGGGCGGTGATGACGCCCTGCTTCTCCAGCATGAGGGCGGGGGCGGCCAGGCTGAGCTGGATGCCGATCCAGATGGCGACGGGGAGGCTGAGCAGGCCCACGACGACGAGCAGGCCGACGATCGCCGGTTCCTCGGCCCCGGCGACCAGGTAGCCGATCAGCGGGGCGAAGCCCAGCAGGACGATGCCGCCGGCGATGAGACCGGTGAGCAGGGTGAGGCCGACGAGCTGGAGCAGCCGCGGCTTGGCGTCGCGCCAGGCGTCCCCGATCGACACGGCCTGGCCGAGGACGGCGCGGCTGACCACCATGGTCAGCAGGGCCGAGGCGACCACACCGAGCAGCATCGAGAGCGGCAGGCTGATCAGGGCGGTCAGGACCGGGGTGAGGTCGCCGGTGTCCCCCTGGATGGCGAGCTGGGCGCCGAGCGAGGCGCCCTGCTGGACGACCGCGACGCCGAGGGCGAGACCGAGGGTGACCCGCCAGTGCTTGCGGACGGTGGAGACCGCGCCGTCGAGGATCTCGCCGAGGCCGAGCGGGCGCAGCGGGATCACTCCGGGCTTGGGGCTCTGCGGCACGCCCCAGCTGTAGCCGCCGCCGGGCGGCTGCGGGCCCCAGCCGGGCGGCGGTCCGCCGTGGCCGGGCTGCGTGCCCCAGGCGGGCTGTGGTCCGGCGTAGGGGGGCTGCGGGGCGCCGGGGGCGGTCCCCCGGGCGGGCGGGGTGTCCTGGGGCGGTGCCGACTGGCCGGGCACGGCGGCGGGTGCGTCGGCGGGGGGCCGGGCGCCGTCGCGGGGCGGCTCGGACGAGCCGGGCGAGGCCCAGCCCGGAGTGTCGGTCATCACTGCTCCTCGGAGGGCTTCGGGGGCGGGGTACCGGGTGGATCTTCACCCGCGCGCAGCGCCCATCGTGCCATGGTGCCCGGACGCACCCCAGGGGGAGCCGGTTGCTGAACGGCAACGGCCGGGGGGCGGACGATTCGTCGGCTTCGCCGGGGGCCCGGGGGGCGGAAGTGGGCGGGAAATTGGCCCGGTTTGGCTTGAATTGGACCGGATCGCCAGTTGGCCGTTCTGGAGCAATGGGACTGCTGTGCGGCAGGTCACAATCCGGTAATGAGAAGATGGACGCATGAAGGGACGCGTCCTCGTCGTTGATGACGACTCCGCACTGGCCGAGATGCTCGGCATTGTGCTGCGGGGTGAGGGTTTTGAGCCGTTTTTCGTCGCGGATGGGGACAGGGCGCTAGCTGCGTTCCGGGAGACCAAGCCGGACCTGGTCCTGCTCGACCTGATGCTGCCCGGCCGGGACGGCATCGACGTCTGCCGGCAGATCCGGGCCGAGTCCGGTATCCCGATCGTCATGCTGACCGCCAAGACCGACACGGTGGATGTCGTGGTCGGCCTGGAGTCGGGTGCCGACGACTACGTGACCAAGCCGTTCAAGCCCAAGGAGCTGGTGGCCCGGGTGCGGGCCCGGCTCCGCAGGGCCGAGGAGCCGACTCCGGAGCAGCTGACCATCGGCGATCTGGTGATCGACGTGGCCGGTCACTCGGTGAAGCGGGACGGCCGGGGCATCCCGCTGACCCCGCTGGAGTTCGACCTGCTGGTCGCGCTGGCCCGCAAGCCCTGGCAGGTGTTCACCCGCGAGGTGCTGCTGGAGCAGGTCTGGGGCTACCGGCACGCGGCGGACACCCGGCTGGTCAACGTCCATGTGCAGCGCCTGCGCTCCAAGATCGAGAAGGACCCGGAGCGTCCCGAGATCGTGGTGACCGTCCGCGGCGTCGGCTACAAGGCCGGGCCCAGCTGACGTGATGTACCGGGCCGACGAAACCCCGCCGGGTACCGCGACCGACGGGGGTGGCGGCGCCGTGCGCGGGGACGTACTGAGTTCGACCGTGCGCAACCGCCGCCGGCGGGGGCCGGTCGCCCTGCTCGCGCTGCTGAACCGACAGCTGCGCCGCCCCCTGCACCGGGTGGCGGCGCTGTACCGGCGGTCGATCCAGCTGCGGGTGGTGGCGGCGACGCTGCTGCTGTCGGTCGTGGTGGTGATGGTGCTGGGCGTCGTCGTGGTGGCGCAGGTGCGCACCGGGCTGCTGGAGACCAAGCGGTCGGCGGCCCGGGACCAGGCCCTCGCGGGATTCCAGACCGAACTCAAGAAGATCGACGACGCGGACGACCTGCGGCTGCGGACCGGGCCCACCAACCCGGCCCCCGAGGGGCTGGGCACCTGGCTGCTCCAGCAGGTCGGCGACCTGGCGGCGAGCGGGCAGAACGTCTACTCGGTGATCGCGATGCTGCCCGGCACCGGCCAGACCGTCCAGCCGGAGAAGGCCGGCCTCGGCCCGCGCTACTCCGCGGACATCCTGCCGAGCAGCATCCCCGACAGTCTGAAGGCCAGGGTCGCGCAGGAGCCCGGCCAGACCTTCAGCCAGCCCACCCGGATCCAGCGTTCGCCGGAGAGCGGCGTGGACACCGAGCCCGGGCTGGTCTTCGGGCAGCAGTTCACCGGGCCCGGCAACGGCAGCTACCAGCTGTACTACGTCTTCTCCTTCGGCCAGGAGACCAAGACCCTGGGCCTGGTCACCGGCACGCTGGCGACCGCCGGGGTGTTCGTGGTGATCATGATGGGCGGCATCGCCTGGCTGGTGGTGCGCCAGGTGGTGACGCCGGTCCGGATGGCCGCCGGGATCTCCGAGCGGCTGGCCGCCGGGCACCTGGAAGAGCGGATGAAGGTCACCGGCACCGACGACATCGCCCGCCTCGGCGAGTCGTTCAACCGGATGGCCAACGCGCTGCAGGCGCAGATCCGGCAGCTGGAGGAACTCTCCCGGGTGCAGCGGCGCTTCGTCTCGGACGTGTCGCACGAGCTGCGCACACCGCTGACCACCGTCCGGATGGCCGCCGACCTCATCTACGACAGCCGCGAGGACCTCGACCCGATGGCGGCCCGCTCCGCCGAACTGCTCCAGGGGCAGCTGGACCGCTTCGAGTCGCTGCTCGCCGACCTGCTGGAGATCAGCCGCTTCGACGCGGGCGCGGCCGTCCTGGACGCCGAGCCGGTCGACCTGCGCGAGATCGTCGGCCGGGTGGTCGAGGCCGCCGATCCGCTGGCGCAGGCCAAGGGCAGCGCCGTGGTGATCCGCGGCGACGGCGAGCCGGTGCTGGCCGAGGTCGACTCCCGGCGGATCGAGCGCATCCTGCGCAACCTGGTGGTCAACGCGCTGGAGCACGGCGAGGGCCGGGACGTCGTGGTCCGGCTGGGCTCGCGGGACGGCGCGGTCGCGATCGGCGTCCGGGACTACGGCATCGGCCTCAAGCCGGGCGAGGCGTCCCGGGTGTTCCACCGGTTCTGGCGGGCCGACCCGTCCCGGGTGCGGACCACCGGCGGCACCGGCCTCGGTCTGTCGATCGCGGTCGAGGACGCGCATCTGCACGGCGGCTGGCTGCAGGCCTGGGGAGAGCCGGGCGGCGGCTCGCACTTCCGGCTCACCATGCCGCGCACCCGCGGCGGCGAGATCAGCCGGGCGCCGTTCCGGCTGGAGCCGGAGGACTCCCGCAACAACCGGGGCCTGGGCACCTACGGGGCGCCGTACCGGCGGGCCGCGCGCCCGGCCGGGGCGACCGCCCTCACCGCGACCGACGAGCAGGCTGTCCCGGAGACGCCGGACACCTCCGGCAGCGGGTTCGGCAGCGGGCTCGGCGGAGTGCTGAGCATCGGCCCCGGCCTCGGCCGGCGGGCGGCCGAGGGCCCGCGCGCCGATCCGTCGGACGTGCTGCCGGTCGGCGCGGGGTACGGTGCGACCGGGGCCCAGGTCGTGGTGGACCCGACGCCGGGCCGGCCGTCGGTGGCGCAGCGGACCGCGGGGCCGGACGGGGCCGCAGGGGCGGACGGCACGGGTGGAACGGACACGGAGGGGTCGCAGCGTGCGAAGGACCAGCGCCAGGATTGAGCCGCGGCTGGCCGGGATGGCGGGCGCGCTGGTGGGTGCCCTGCTGGCCGGCGGCTGCGCGGCGATGCCGGATTCCGGGGGCGTCTCCAAGATCGAGCTGTCCAGGAGCTCGGCGGAGAAGAACCTCCAGGTCAGGATCTTCCCGGTGGAGCCCGCCAAGGGAGCCAAGCCGCAGGACCTGCTGGCCGGGTTCCTCGACGCGCTGACCGCCGACGACAGCTATGTGACGGCGCGCAAGTACCTGACGCCGGACGCGCGGACCAGCTGGAACCCCGAGGCGGGCATCAACGTGCTCGCCGCCAACCCGGGCCACCTCAAGGTGAGCGTGACCGACAACGACACCGAGGTGTCGATCCCGGTCCCCGGGCAGCTGGTCTCCCAGGTGGACGACCGGCACTCGTACGGCGAGTCGCCGCGCAAGATCGAGTTCAACTTCTCCTTCGTGCGGGAGAAGGCCGGCGAGTGGCGGATCGACAAGCTGCCGGACGGGCTGATCCTCAACGAGGTCAACTTCCGCAACAGCTACCGCCAGGTCGACCGGTTCTTCTACGCCGCGCCCGACCCGTCCGCGCCGACCGCGGCCGCGGTGACCAACCAGGACGTGCTGATCGCCGACCCGATCTACCTGCGGCGCCGAATAGACCCGCTGGGTTCGGCGGTGCGCGCGCTGGTCTCGGGGCCGTCGACCTGGCTGGGGCCGGTCGCCCGTTCCGCCTTCCCGGCGGGCCTCGGGCCGAACGCGGTCGAGTCGGTGACCCTGGACGACAACCGGACCGGGCACGTGACACTCAGCGGGGTCGACCTCGGCAGCGCCACCGCCTGCCGGCGGATGGCCACCCAGCTCCTCTACACCCTCGCCGACCAGGGCACCGGGCCGGTCGAACGGCTGGAACTCAAGGCCAAGCACGGCGGACCGGTCTGTCAGGCGAGCCGCGCCGACGAGCCCGCGACCGGGCCCGGCTCGCTGGCCGGGCAGATGTCCACCCGGCAGTTCTACCAGCGGGCCGACGACGGCGTGCTGCACGAGACGCGCGGAGACGCCGTCGGCGAGCCCGTGCACGGGCCGCTGGGGCGGGCGCAGCAGAGCGGGCGGCCGCTGGGCGCGGTCGCGGTGGCCCGGGACGGCGAGCGCGCCGCGGCGATCAGCGCCGACGGCCACCAGCTCTTCACGGTGCCGTTCCTGGACTCGCTGCCGGCCATGCCGCAGCCGGTGCTGACCACCCCGAGCCGCCCGGGCTCGAAGGGTGACGACGGGCTGACCTCGCCGACCTGGGACGGGCGCGGCGACCTGTACGTGGTGGACCGCGACCCGGCCGGGCCGCGGGTGCTGATGGTGCGGGACAAGCAGGCCGTCCCGGTGGCGGTGGACGACCTGGTCGGGCGTTCGGTGCAGGGCATCAAGGTGTCCTCGGACGGCGTCCGGGTCGCCCTGCTGCTGAAGGAGGGCAAGGACAGCAAGGAGCAGCGGCTCTGGCTGGGGCTGCTCGTCCACGGCGGCACCAAGGACGCCCCGACCGCGAGGATCACCGGGCTGCGGCTGGCCAATCCGGCGTTCCAGGAGGTGCTGGCGGTGTCCTGGGCGGAGGCCGACCAACTGCTGGTGCTGGGCAAGGAGAAGGACAAGACCCAGCAGTTGCAGTACATCAGCACCGACGGGTCGCAGAACCGGGACGCGCGGCTGCTGGGCGGCGGGGAGATGGGTGCCGTCGCCGCGTCGGAGTCCCGGGCGACGAACGCGCTGCCGGTGCCGCCCGTGCTGGCGCTGGAGAAGGAAGGGGGCAAGCCGTACCGGCTGGTCAACAACCAGTGGCGGGAGCTGGTGCTGCCCTACAAGGCCTCCGCGTTCATCTACCCGGGCTGAGACCCGGCGCTCGGTGCTCGGTGCTCGGTGAGGTGGCCGGCCGGGTGCTCGTCACTGGTCGCGGGTGTCCGGGCGGCGCCGGTGGTGGTGCGGGACGGCCGCCGCGACCGTGGCGGTCGCGGCGGGCGGCAGCCCGGCGGCGGACAGGGCCCGGGTCGCCTCGACCAGGCTGGCGCCGGTGGTCACCAGGTCGTCGACCAGGACCGGCCGGTACCCGGCGGGCCCGGGACGGCCGGGCCGGTGGAAGCGGCCGGGCGGTCGCACGGTGAGCGCGCCGCGCAGGTTGCGGTGGCGCTCGGCGGCGGAGAGCCCGGCCTGGTCGGCGACCGGACGGGCATGGCGCAGCAGCGGCAGCGCGCGGGCGTCCAGCCCCTCCCGGCGCAGGGCCCCGGCGGCGGCGCGGGCCAGCCGCAGCGTGGGGTCGTGACCCCGGGCGCGGACCGCCGCCCGGGCGGAGGGGACCGGGACCAGCAGCAGGGGGAACGGCTCCGGGGCCGGGCCGAGTGCGGAGCGCACCGCCCGGGCGAGCGCGTCGCCGAGCGGGCCGGCCAGCCCCAGCGCGCCGCGCTCCTTGTGGGCGAGCAGCAGCCGCCGGACCGGACCGTCGTACGGCGCGGCGGCGTGCGCCCGGGGGAGGGCTTCGACGGGCGTCGGCGGGGTAGTGGCGAGGAGGTGGCGGCACTCCGGGCACAGATGGCCGAGGTCGGCGCCGCAGCCCGCGCAGGGGGCCGGGAGCAGCGCGTCGAGGAGGCCGGTCAGGGCGTGGGTGAAGGGTCCCCGGTGGGACTGCCGGTGGGACTGCCGGTGGGGTGGTGCGGTGGTCCGCGGCACGGCTGCTCCTCGCGGGTGGGGCACGGAGAGTGAGCAAAGAATGCGCCGTACGGGGGGTGTTGTCCAGGTATTTACCTGTGTTTCACTCGCGGGAGGGTAGACAGGGGTGCAGCAGCTTGACCGCCGGCCCATCACTCCGTCATACCCGAACTCTCCGCCGGAGAGGCGAAAACCCCGTGTGAGGTGTTCGATAAGGCTCCAGGGGGTTTCAACCGTCCCTGGTGGGGAGGAAGTGCAGTGAGGGCCAGTCGTTCCCACCGTTGCCGGTGGGGCGGAGGGCCGGCGGATGTATCGGCTGGTCCGGCTGGTCTCAGTCCGGTCCGGTAGCACCCGGGCCGGCGACAGAACGAGGGATCGGAGTTCTGCGTGGACATCGTCGTCAAGGGCCGCAAGACCGAGGTGCCGAAGAGGTTCCGGGATCACGTGGCCGAGAAGCTGGAGAAGGTCCAGAAGTTCGACACCAAGGCGATCAGCCTCGATGTCGAGGTGTCCAAGGAACACAACCCGCGGCAGGCCGACCGGTCCGACCGCGTGGAGATCACCCTCCGTACCCGTGGCCCGGTGATCCGGGCCGAGGCCGCCGCCGCTGACCCCTACGCGGCGCTCGATCTGGCCTCGGCGAAGCTCGACGCCCAACTGCGCAAGTCCGCGGACCGGCGTCGGGTCCACAAGGGCGGCAGCGGCAGCCGCACCCCGATCAGCGTCGCCGAGGCGACCGCGGCCCTGGCCGCGCTGCCCGAGTCGAAGCCGTCGGAGAGCAGCACCAACGGTGCCGTCCGCAAGACCATGATGGGATCCCTGGAAGTGGAGGGCGAAGGCCCGCTGGTGGTCCGGGAGAAGACCCACCCGGCCGCCCCGATGGCGCTCGACCAGGCGCTCTACGAGATGGAGCTGGTCGGCCACGACTTCTACCTCTTCGTGGAGAAGGACAGTGGCCTGCCGAGCGTCGTGTACCGCCGGCACGGTTACCACTACGGCGTGATCCACCTGAAGGCCGACGGTTCGACCGTCGAGGGTGGCGGCGCCGGCGGTGCGATCGGCGCGGGCGACGACGAGGACTGACCTTACGGACAGCAGGAGAGGGGTGACCCCGGTGGCGACCGCCGCCGGGGTCACCGGCGTTCCGGGGCCGGTGCTCGGTGTTTCCGGGCCGGTGCACGGCGTTTTCGGGCCGGTACGCGGCGTTCCCGGGGGCGATACGTGGTGTTCCGGGGTCGGTACGCGGACACCGGCCACCGGACAGGTCACCCAATGCGGGGCAATCGGCACCGGAGGGTGACCGCGAGGGCCCCCGGCCGTGGAATGATTGCCCGACGACGACCGGCGACGGGGGAGGAGCGGATGGGGGATCAGTTCGGGCTGGGGCCCGCGACAGTGCCGGTCGTGGGGGTGTCGCCCGGCCTCGGGGCCGAGTCCGACTACGCACCGCGCCGGGGGGAGCCGATCCGCGTCCTGGTGGTGGACGACCACGCGTTGTTCCGCCGCGGCCTGGAGATCGTGCTGGCCGAGGAGGAGGACATCACCGTTGTCGGCGAGGCCGGGGACGGTGCGGAGGCGGTGCTCAAGGCGGCCGACCTGCTGCCCGACATCATCCTCATGGACGTCAGGATGCCGCGCCGCAGCGGGATCGAGGCCTGCACCGCGATCAAGGACGTCGCGCCCAGCACCAAGATCATCATGCTGACGATAAGCGACGAGGAGGCCGACCTCTACGAGGCGATCAAGGCGGGGGCCACCGGCTACCTGCTGAAGGAGATCTCCACCGACGAGGTTGCCACCGCGATCCGCGCGGTCGCCGACGGGCAGTCGCAGATCAGCCCGTCCATGGCGTCCAAGCTGCTCACCGAGTTCAAGTCGATGATCCAGCGCCGCTCCGACGAACGGGAGTTGGTGCCCGCGCCGCGACTGACGGACCGGGAGCTGGAGGTGCTGAAGCTGGTGGCCACCGGGATGAACAACCGGGAGATCGCCAAGGAGTTGTTCATCAGCGAGAACACCGTGAAGAACCATGTGCGCAACATCCTGGAGAAGCTGCAGCTGCACTCCCGGATGGAGGCCGTGGTGTACGCGATGCGGGAGAAGATCCTCGAAATAGGGTGACTGCGGGGCCCGGTGGGCCCCGACCGCCGGGGCGGTCGGGGCAGTCGGGGCGTCCGTTCGGGGCGGCCGGGGCGTCCGGTCGGGGCGCTCGGTCAGGCCAGCAGTCGCTCCAGCGCCGGGCGCAGCGACTCGTCGTGCAGCGCCTCGACCCGGACGGCGTCGCAGCCCACCCAGCCGGCCGCCTCGCGCAGCGCGTCGGCCAGTGCCTCCAGGTGCCGGGGGGAGTCCAGCGAGATCTGACGCGCCACCAGGGTCCGCCCCTCGCGGGCCGGGTCGACCCGGCCGACCAGACGGCCGCCGGTGAGGACCGGCATCGCGAAGTAGCCGTGCACTCGCTTGTGCTTGGGGGTGTAGGCCTCCAGTCGGTGGAGCATGCCGAAGATCCGCTCGGTGCGCGGACGGTCCCAGATCAGCGAGTCGAACGGCGACAGCAGCGTGGTGCGGTGGCGGCCGCGCGGTGTCGTGGCGAGTGCCTCCGGATCGGCCCAGGCCGGGCCGGGGGTGCCGTTCGGGCCCCAGCCGGCCACCTCGACCGGGACCAGGCCGGAGTCGGGCAGTGCCGCGTCCACCTGCTCGGCGCGCAGCCGGTAGTAGTCGACGATGTCGGCCCGGGTGGCCACGCCGAGGGCCGCGCCGGACTGGGCGACCAGGGTGCGCAGGCACTCGGCGTCGTCCGGCTCGGCGGCGAACAGCTCGGCGGGGACGGCCTGTTCGGCCAGGGCGTAGACGCGCTTCCAGCTCCGGCGCTCGGTGCAGACCACGTCGCCGAAGGCCAGTGCCCGCTCCACCGCGATCTTGGTGTCCGACCAGTCCCACCACTCGGCGGTCTTCTTGGCGCCGCCCAGCTCGGTCGAGGTGAGCGGGCCCTCGGCGCGCAGCTTGTCCAGCACCGAGCGGTAGGTCGCCGCCTCGCCCTGCTTGCCCCAGACGTGCGTCTTCGCGCGGTAGCGGCGGCGCCGGAAGGCGAACAGCGGCCACTCCTCCACCGGCAGGATGCACGCCGCGTGCGACCAGTACTCGAAGCTCGTGCCGGAACCCCAGTACGCCGTCTCGACCGCCGGGCGGCCGACCGCGCCGAGCCGGGCGTACGGCACGAGTTCGTGGGAGCGGGCCAGTACCGAGATGGTGTCGAGCTGGACGGAGCCGAGCCGGCGCAGCATCCCGCGCACCCCGCCGCGGCGGTCGGGCGCGCCGAGCAGGCCCTGGGCGCGCAGGGCGATCCGGCGGGCGTCGTCGGCGCCGAGCACGGCCACCGGGGCGGGGCGGGAGGACGGGCCCGGGGTCGGGCCAGGGGTCGAGGCGGTCATGCCGGCGAGCCTAGAGGTGGGCACCGACAATTCGTCCGGCCGTCCGGAGCCCTGGGGCTCCGGACGGCCGGACGGGCGGGCGCGGCGGCGGTGGCGGCCCGGTCAGTCGGCGAGGTCGCCGGGCAGCAGGGAGGCGATCCACGAGTCGTGGAACTGTCCGCGCTGCTCGGCGTACGCCCGCAGGGTGCCCTCGAACCGGAAGCCGACCTTGGTGGCGACCGCGCGGGAGCCGTCGTTGCCCACGTAGGCGAGCCACTCCAGCCGGCGCAGGCCGAGTTCGGCCAGTCCGTAGCGGGTCACCGCGGTGGCGGCCTCCACGGTGTAGCCGCGGCCGCGGAACTCCTTGGTCGCCCACCAGCCGATCTCGGCCACGTCGGTCCGTCCGGCGCGGAGCATCAGCCCCTGGGTGCCGACCAGTGCACCGGACTCGCGCTCGAACACGCACCAGACCAGGTTCTCGCCGGTCCGCCAGCCGTTGAGGGCCAGATCGGACACGAAGTACTCGGCGTCGGTGCGCAGGTACGGACTGGGGACGACCGTCCAGCGCTGGATCTCCGGGTCCTGGCAGGCGGCGTTGATCGCGTCGATGTCCGACTCGCGCGGAGCGCGCAGGACGAGGCGCTCGGTGGTGAGGACGACGGGCTCGCGGGCGGGGTCGGCGGCGGGCGGGCCGGACTGCTCCCCGGCGCGGGGTTCGGGGCTTTCTTCCATGGGCGGATTATTTCGTCCAGAGATGAATCCGAGCATCCGATTAACGGTCCTGGGCTCCCAACTCTCCGAACGGCTGCCCGGTTTGCCCCGGTGGGGAATGCTATCGGGGCATGTGCTCGCAGGGGTGACACGGGAATACCGTGCTGACGCACCTCCCGAGGCGTTGGGCTCCTCGCATACGATGGCCCGTGCGGTGGGGTGGATCCGCCGTGCAGTCGTCCAGTGCCAATACAGGCAAGGAGCCCGCTCACGTGTCCGTCTTCGACAAGATCCTGCGCGCCGGCGAAGGCAAGATCCTTCGCAAGCTGCAGCGGATTGCCGCCCAGGTCAACTCCATCGAAGAGGACTTCGTCAACCTCACCGACGCCGAGCTTCGCGCCCTGACGGACGAGTACAGGCAGCGCCTCGCCGACGGCGAGTCGCTGGACGACATCCTCCCCGAGGCCTTCGCCACCGTCCGCGAGGCCGCCAAGCGTGTGCTCGGCCAGCGGCACTACGACGTCCAGATCATGGGCGGCGCCGCGCTGCACCACGGCTACGTCGCCGAGATGCGCACCGGTGAGGGCAAGACCCTGGTCGGCACCCTGCCCACGTACCTCAACGCGCTCACCGGCAAGGGCGTGCACCTCATCACGGTCAACGACTACCTCGCCGAGCGCGACTCGGAGTGGATGGGCCGGGTGCACCGCTTCCTCGGCCTCGAGGTCGGCGTGATCCTCGGCAACATGACGCCCGCCGAGCGCAAGCGCCAGTACGCGATGGACATCACGTACGGCACCAACAACGAGTTCGGCTTCGACTACCTGCGCGACAACATGGCCTGGTCGAAGGACGAGCTCGTCCAGCGCGGCCACAACTACGCCGTGGTCGACGAGGTCGACTCGATCCTCATCGACGAGGCCCGGACCCCGCTGATCATCTCCGGCCCGGCCGACCAGGCGACCAAGTGGTACGCCGACTTCGCCAAGCTGGTGCTGCGCCTGAAGATCGACCGCGACTACGAGGTCGACGAGAAGAAGCGCACCGTGGGCATCCTCGAGGAGGGCGTCACCCGGGTCGAGGACTACCTCGGCATCGACAACCTCTACGAGTCGGTGAACACCCCGCTCGTCGGGTTCCTGAACAACGCCATCAAGGCCAAGGAGCTCTACAAGAACGACAAGGACTACGTCGTCATGAACGGCGAAGTCATGATCGTCGACGAGCACACCGGCCGTATCCTGGCCGGCCGCCGCTACAACGAGGGCATGCACCAGGCGATCGAGGCCAAGGAAGGGGTGGAGGTCCAGAACGAGAACCAGACCCTGGCCACCATCACCCTCCAGAACTTCTTCCGCCTGTACGACAAGCTGGCCGGTATGACCGGTACCGGTACCACCGAGGCGGCCGAGTTCCACCAGATCTACAAGCTCGGTGTGGTGCCGATCCCCACCAACAAGAACCCGCTGCGTATCGACCAGCCCGACCTCATCTACAAGTCGGAGCCGGCCAAGTTCGCGGCCGTGGTCGAGGACATCGCCGAGAAGCACGAGAAGGGCCAGCCGGTGCTGGTCGGCACCGTGTCGGTCGAGAAGTCCGAGTACCTGTCGCAGGAGCTGCGCAAGCGCGGCATCCCGCACGAGGTGCTGAACGCCAAGCACCACGAGCGCGAGGCGCAGATCGTCGCCCAGGCGGGCCGCAAGGGCGCCGTCACCGTCGCCACCAACATGGCCGGCCGCGGTACCGACATCATGCTCGGCGGCAACGCCGACCACCTCGCGGCGGCCGAGCTGGCGCAGCGCGGGCTCACCCCGGTGGACAGCCCGGAGGAGTACGAGGCCGCGTTCCCGGCCGCGCTGGAGAAGGCCAAGGCGGCCGTGAAGGCGGAGCAGGACGAGGTCAAGGAGGCCGGCGGCCTCTACGTCCTCGGCACCGAGCGGCACGAGTCCCGCCGGATCGACAACCAGCTGCGCGGCCGCTCCGGCCGTCAGGGCGACCCGGGCGAGTCCCGCTTCTACCTGTCGCTCGGCGACGACCTGATGCGCCTGTTCAAGGCCGGCATGGTCGAGCGCGTGCTCTCGATGGCCAACGTGCCCGAGGACGTGCCGATCGAGTCGAAGATGGTCACCCGGGCCATCGCCTCCGCGCAGACCCAGGTCGAGCAGCAGAACTTCGAGATCCGCAAGAACGTCCTCAAGTACGACGAGGTGCTGAACCGCCAGCGCGAGGTCATCTACGGCGAGCGCCGCCGCGTCCTGGAGGGCGAGGACCTGCAGGAGCAGGTCGGCCACTTCATGGACGACACCGTCGAGGCGTACGTCAACGCCGCCACCGGCGAGGGCTTCGAGGACGACTGGGACCTGGAGAAGCTCTGGACCGCGCTCAAGCAGCTCTACCCGGTCACCCTGGACCTGGCCGAGCTGGAGGAGGAGGCCGGCGGCACCGCGGGCCTCACCCCGGAGTTCCTCACCAAGGCCATCCAGGAGGACGTCCAGGCCCAGTACGGCGCCCGTGAGGACCAGCTCGGCGAGGAGATCATGCGCGAGCTGGAGCGCCGGGTCGTCCTCTCGGTGCTGGACCGCCGCTGGCGCGAGCACCTCTACGAGATGGACTACCTCCAGGAGGGCATCGGCCTGCGGGCCATGGCGCAGCGCGACCCGCTGGTCGAGTACCAGCGCGAGGGCTTCGACATGTTCACCGCGATGATGGAGGGCATCAAGGAGGAGTCCGTCGGCTACCTGTTCAACCTGGAGGTCCAGGTCGAGCAGCAGGTCGAGGAGGTCCCGGTCGAGGACGCCCAGGTGCTGCTCGACAAGCTGGAGAAGGACGCCCCCCGTCCGGAGATCAAGGCCAAGGGCCTGGAGGCCCCGAAGCCGCAGCGGCTGCACTACACGGCCCCCTCGGAGGAGGTCGGCGGCGGTGTGGTCGAGGGCGAGTTCGAGGACCTCGGTGTCGAGGACGAGGGCGACGGTCTGACCCGCGCCGAGCGCCGCAAGGCCGCCAAGTCGGCCAAGGGCCGCCGCCGCAAGAGCTGAGGCGGTGCCGACCGGTCCGGTCGGCCGCCATACCGGGCGCCGCTCCCGTACGGGGGCGGCGCCCGGCGTCGTTCCCGGGGCCGCCGGGGGTGCAAGGGGTGCCGCGGCGGCGTCCGCGCGCGGGGCGGGCGGGGACGGGCGCGGGTGCGGTCCGGGGCGGCTCATCGGGCCTCCACGGCGGTGCACTGCCACTGGCCGGACGGCCCTCGCGGCTCCAGCCGGAACGCCACCATGTGGTGCCGGCCGCCGAGGTCGACCCGGACACAGGCCTCGACCGCGCCCGGCGCGGGCGAACGGTCGTGCACCGGACCGAGCCGCGGCCGCTCGCCGCCCCGCGTCCCGCGCAGGGTGCCGGCCCGGACCAGGGCGGACAGCTGGCCGTAGCAGTCCAGGGTGGTGTGGCGCAGCAGCTGTCCGGACGGCCGGGAGCCGGTCAGCACCTCCACCAGCCGGTGCGCGAACCGTGTGCTCAGGCCGCCCCGCGGGTCGTGGCCCGGTCCGTCGGCGCAGGCCGTCCTGGGGTGGCGGGGGCGCCGCGGTTCGGCGACCGCCCGGTGGTCCCGGGCGGTGCCGCGCGGGCGGTACGGGCGCGCCGACAGGACGGCGGGCGGGGCGAGCGGGGGAGCGGCGCGGTTCGGGCATGTGGTCATGGGCCTTCCTCGGAGCGGTGGGCGGGTCGGGGCCCGGGCGGGGCCGGTCGGCTGCTGCGGTCGGGGTGGAGCGTCGGGGTGATGCCGGTCGGGACCGGGTGGTGCGGGTGCGGACGGGTTCCTTGTTAATGGCGGTCCGCAGCGGGCTGCAACGGCTTTGCGCGGGGTGCTCCGGCCTCCGGAAAGTTCACCTATCCGGGTGAGTCGGCCCGTGCGGCGGCGGGTCCGGGACGAAGCCGCTCCGCACCGGGTTGACGCACCGGGAAGGGCGGGAAAGCCCGAAAGAGGACGGTCGGGTTCGCCAGGACGGGCGTTGCGGCCCGGGTCGGTCGACGCGCAGGATCGGAGACCGGAGCCGGGTCGGGCGCCCGCCGCGGGCCCGCTCCGGACCAGCACCGCCCCGACGAGGACAGGCGGCCGGCATGACGACATGGGTATCCGGGACACGGCCGACGGCCCCGCGGGCCGCCGGCGCTCCCCGGCGCGGTCTGGTGCTGGGCGGCGGGGGCATGCTCGGCGCGGCCTGGACGGTCGGCGCGCTCTGCGCGGTGGAGGAGGCGACCGGCCGCCGGGCCGGTGACGCGGAGGTGGTGCTCGGCACCTCGGCCGGGGCGATCCTGGGCGCGCTGCTGGCCGCCGGGGTCGGCGCCGACCAGCTCCGGGACCACCAGCGGGGACTGCCGATCACGTCCGGGCCGCTGGCCGGGGTCGGCTTCGACTACGACACGGCGGTCGGCGGCGCGCTGCCGCCGCGGCCCCGGGCCGGCATCGGCTCGCCGAGGCTGCTGCGGGACGCCGTGCGGCACCCGCGCGAGTACCCGCTGCTCACCCTGGTCTCGGCGATGGCCCCGCACGGCCGGGGTTCGCTGGAGCCGGTGGGCGCGCTGGTCGGCGGCCTGTTCGGCGGTACCGAGGCGGGCTCGGCGACGGGAACGACCGGGGAGGCCGGGCCGAGCGGCGTTGCCCCGGCCGGGCCCGCGCCGCTCGGCCTCGCCGGGCGCGCCTCGGCGCTGCGGGTCGTCGCGGTGGACTACCGCAGCGGCCACCGGGTGGTCTTCGGCGACCCGGACGCCCCGCCCGCCGGCGTCGGCGAGGCGGTGATGGCCTCCTGCGCGATCCCGGGCTGGTTCGCCCCCGTCCGGGTGGGCGGGGCGGACTACGTGGACGGCGGCTGCTGGTCGGCCACCAATGCCGACCTGCTGCTCGACCGGGGCCTCGACGAGGTCTACGTACTGGCGCCCATGGCGCTGTGGAGCGACCCGCCGGGGCGCACGCAGCCGGGGCACTCGGAGTCCGTCCCGGGCGCGTCCGGATTCGCGCGCGCCCGGCGCGGGCGCGACCTCCCGCGCGGGGTGCTCGCCCAGGTGGTCGGCCGCTACCGCAGGGCGGTGACCCGGCAGCTGCTGCGCGAGGCCGGACTGCTGCGGGCGGGCGGCGTGCGGGTCCACCTGCTCGCGCCCGCACCCGCGGACCTGGCCGTGATGGGGCCGAACATGATGGACCCGTCCCGCCGGGGCCCGGTCCTGGAGAGCGCGCTGGACACCTGCCGCCGGGTCCTGGAGGCCACCCGCTGATCCGGGACGGCCGGCGGGACGGGCCCCGGAACGGCGGCGCGGCCGGCCTGTCCGGGGGGCGTGCGGGGCCCGGCGGGAGGGTCGAAGGGTGCACGGGTGATCGCGGCGCCGCGTCCGGAGCTTATTCTTGGGGACGCTGGAAGCTGTGCCGCTGGACGAACCGGAGAGTGCCACCGATGCGCGTGTACGTGCCCACCACCCTGACCGGCCTGGCGGCGGCGCACTCGGGCGGCGCGCTGGAGCAGTCCGCGGCGTACGCCGTGACGCCCGCGCTGCGCGAGTGGTACGTCAGCGACGACCTGGAGGAGCTGGAGTACGCGGCGCTCAACCGCGCCGCCCAGTCCTCGCTCCGCCTGCTGGCCGCCGAGCCGGACGCCCCGCGCCGCCGGGTCGTGATCGCGCTCGACGTCGCCGACTCGGCCGTGACGCCCTTCCCCGGCGACGAGTACCAGGACCAGGCCTCGCTGGGCCGGGTGGTGCTGGCCGGGCCGTTGAAGCTGGCCAAGGCGGCCGCCGTGCACGCCGATGTCGCGGACCGCGACGTGGTGGCCGATGTGGCGGCGGCGGTCGGGGCAGTGACGGCCGCGGACGCGGGTGACCAGGACGCCCAGTTCACCGTGGACGGCGCCGAGGACCACGACCTGCTGTGGTTCGCCACCCAGGAGATCGCCGGCCTGCTGGCCTGAGCCCGCGCGTGGGTCCGTGCGTGGGTCCGCGCGGGGTCGTGCACCCCGGCCCACGGGCACCGTGAGCCCCGTCCTACCGGTCCGGCCGGGCCCGGCGCTACCGTTCAGACGTGCGCACTCATATCGTCTGGGACTGGAACGGAACGCTCTTCCACGACATGGAAGCGGTGCTCGGAGCGAGCAACGCCGCTTTCGCGACCATCGGCGTCGCGCCGATGACGCTGCAGGAGTACCGGGAGCAGTACGAGATCCCGATCCCCCGCTTCTACCAGCGGCTGCTCGGCCGGCTGCCCTCCGAGGCCGAGTGGCTGCGTCTGGACGAGGCGTTCCACGACCACTACCACCAGCTGAGCGCCGTCTGCGGCCTCACCGACGGTGCCCGTGAGCTGCTGGACGGCTGGCGGGCGGCCGGGCGGAGCCAGTCACTGCTGTCCATGTACGAGCACGACCGGCTGCTGCCGGTCGTCGAGGGCTTCGGTCTGACCGGCCAGTTCCTGCGGGTGGACGGGCGCAGCGGCCCGGCCGGCGGCCAGAAGGCCGAGTACCTGGTCCGGCACCTGGCGGCGCTCGGCACGCAGGTGGACCCGGCCCGCACGGTGCTGATCGGGGACGCGGCCGACGACGCGCTGGCCGCGCTGGAGGCGGGCGCGCACGCGGTGCTGTACACCGGCGGTTCGCACACCAGGGAGAAGCTGGAGCCGGTCGGCGTGCCGGTGGTGGACAGCCTGGCGGAGGCGGTCGAGCTGGCCGGCCGGATCGCCGGCTAGGCGTTCCCCGGCATCGGACGGGCATCGGACGGGCATCGGACCCGTGCCGGCCCCGCCGCTCGGCGGAGGACGTGGCGCGCGCCACTCCACCGTTGGCGTGTCCGGGCGGGCGCGGCGCCCCCGGGCTGGTCAGGCTGGACGGGTGCCGGGCCCGTCGTCGGAACGGGCCGGCCGCCCCACCAGGAGCGGAGCCCGCCCATGCCCATCGACGCAGTCACCGACGTCCCGGTCCCGGGCAACGAGCCGGTGCTCGGCTACGCGCCCGGCAGCCCGGAACGGGAGCGGCTGGTGCGCCGGCTGGACGAGCTGGCGGCCGAGCCGGTCCCGCTGCCGATGACCATCGGCGGCGAGCAGCGGTTCGGCGGCGGCGAGCGGATCGACGTCGTCCAGCCGCACCACCACGCGGCGAAGCTGGGTGTGCTGGGCAACGCCACCCGGGAGGACGCCAGGGCCGCCGTGGACGCCGCGCTGGCCGCCGGGCGGGAGTGGCGCGGGCTGTCCTTCGACGACCGGGCGGCGGTCTTCCTGCGCGCCGCCGACCTGCTGGCCGGGCCGTGGCGGGAGACGCTCAACGCGGCGACCATGCTCGGCCAGTCCAAGACGGCCCAGCAGGCGGAGATCGACTCGGCCTGCGAGCTGATCGACTTCTGGCGCTACAACGTCCACTTCGCCCGGCAGATCCTGGCCGAGCAGCCGGTCTCCTCGCCCGGGGTGTGGAACCGCACCGACCACCGCCCGCTGGAAGGTTTCGTCTACGCGATCACCCCGTTCAACTTCACCGCGATCGCCGGGAACCTGCCGACCGCGCCGGCGCTGATGGGCAACACCGTGGTGTGGAAGCCGGCGCCGACCCAGACGCTGGCCGCGTACCACCTGATGCGGCTGCTGGAGGCGGCCGGGCTGCCGCCGGGGGTGATCAACCTGGTCACCGGTGACGGGCAGCAGCTGTCCGCGGTGGCGCTGGCGGACCCGGCCCTGGCCGGGCTGCACTTCACGGGTTCCACCGCGACCTTCCAGTCGCTCTGGCAGACGATCGGTGCCAACATCGGCGGCTACCGCAGCTACCCCCGGATCGTCGGAGAGACCGGCGGCAAGGACTTCCTGCTGGCGCACCGCTCGGCCGATCCGGAGATCCTCAAGGCGGCGCTGATCCGGGGCGCCTTCGAGTACCAGGGCCAGAAGTGCTCGGCGCTCTCCCGCGCGTACCTGCCGCGCAGCCTCTGGCAGCGGATCAAGGACGACCTGCTCGCCGAGGTGGACGCGCTGGCCGTCGGCGACGTCACCGACCTGTCGAACTTCATGGGCGCGCTGATCGACCGGCGCGCGTTCGAACGGAACCGGGACGCGATCGAGCGGGCCAAGGCCGACCCGACGGTGGAGCTGGTGGCCGGCGGCCAGTACGACGACGCGATCGGCTGGTTCGTCCGCCCGACCGTGCTGGTCTCCTCGGACCACCGCAACGAGATGTTCCGCACCGAGTACTTCGGCCCGATCCTGGCCGTCCACGTCTACGAGGACTCCCGCTGGGACGACGTGCTCGGCCGGGTCGACGCGGGCGCCCCGTACGGGCTGACCGGCGCGGTGGTCGCCCAGGACCGCTACGCGATCGCGCAGGCGCTGGAGGCGCTGCGGTTCGCGGCCGGGAACTTCTACATCAACGACAAGCCGACCGGCGCCGTGGTGGGCCAGCAGCCGTTCGGCGGCGGCCGGGCGTCCGGCACCAACGACAAGGCAGGCGCGCCGCAGAACCTGCTGCGCTGGACCTCGGCGAGGTCGATCAAGGAGACGTTCGTGCCGCCGACCACGTACGTTCACCCGCACATGGGCTGAATGCCGACGGTCCGCACACGTGCTCCGCACGAACTTCCGGCTTTCGGCGCAAACCGGCAGGCTGATTGGACAAGCTGTCCAGGACGGCCCGATCTTCCTGCAGGTTTGCGCCTGCTTGTCCCCTGACACCTTCGATTGATCCCGTTAGGCTGGCTGGCGTCGTCGGGTGGCTCCGCAGGCCGAACGTTGCGTCCTACCCGCTGCAGAGGTGTTCCATGCGTGCCATGGGGCCTTTTCAGCTGGATGGTGCGGCAGGATTGCGGAAGACCCCGGCGGTGGACACCGAGACCACCACCGAGTCACGCAACGGCGCGCGACAGGAGCCAAGAAGTCATGCAGACCAAGCTGGACGCAGCCAAGGCCGAACTGCTCAGGAAGGCAGCAGCAGCCGCTGAGAACAGCCAGGTGGGGGGAGCGGCGCCGGGGGAGGGACTGAGCAACGGCGCTCTGTCCGCGTACCTGCACCACTACTACCTCCACACGGCGCCCGAGGACCTGGTCGACCGCGACCCGGTCGACGTCTACGGCGCCGCCGCCTCGCACTACCGCCTGGGCCTCAAGCGCCCCCAGGGCACCGCCGAGGTGCGGGTGCACACCCCCTCGGTCGAGGAGAACGGCTGGTCCTGCGGCCACACCGTGGTCGAGGTCGTGACGGACGACATGCCGTTCCTGGTCGACTCCGTGACCAACGAGCTGTCCCGCCAGGACCGCGCGATCCACATCGTCATCCACCCCCAGCTGGTCGTCCGCCGCGACATCACCGGCAAGCTGCTGGAGATCCTCGACGTCGACGCCTGCGCCCGCAGCCAGGCCGCCGGCACCGAGTGGCCGGCCGACGCGACCGTCGAGTCGTGGATGCACATCGAGGTCGACCGCGAGACCGACCGCGACGACCTGCGCGAGATCGAGACCGACCTGCGCCGGGTGCTCGGCGACGTCCGCGAGGTCGTCGAGGACTGGACCAAGATGCGCGACTCCGCGCTGCGTCTGGCCGACGAGCTCGCCGAGCAGCCCCCGGCCGGCCTGCCCGAGCAGGAGGTCGGCGAGGCCTGGGAGCTCATGCGCTGGCTCGCCGACGACCACTTCACCTTCCTCGGCTACCGCGAGTACGACCTGGTCGAGCACGAGGGCGAGGAGGTCCTCAAGGCCGTCGCCGGGACCGGCCTCGGCATCCTGCGCTCCGACCCGATCGGCCACGACGACCAGCACCACGCCGTCAGCGAGGCCTTCGGCCGGCTGTCCGCGCCGGTGCGCGCCAAGGCCCACGAGAAGAAGCTGCTCGTCCTCACCAAGGCCAACAGCCGGGCGACCGTGCACCGCCCGTCCTACCTCGACTACGTCGGCGTGAAGAAGTTCGACGCCAACGGCGAGGTCATCGGCGAGCGCCGCTTCCTCGGCCTGTTCTCGGCCGCCGCCTACACCGAGTCGGTCAACCGCATCCCGGTCGTCCGCCGCAAGGTCCAGGACGTCATCGTCGACTCCGGCTTCTCCACCGAGAGCCACGACGGCCGCGACCTGCTGCAGATCCTGGAGACCTTCCCCCGGGACGAGATCTTCCAGACCCCGGCCGACGAGCTGCTGGCGATCGCCACCAGCGTGCTCTACCTCCAGGAGCGCCGCCGGCTGCGGCTCTTCCTGCGCCAGGACGAGTACGGGCGCTACTTCTCCGCGCTGGTCTACCTGCCGCGCGACCGCTACACCACCCGCATCCGGCTGCGCCTCATGGACATCCTGATGCAGGAGCTCAACGGCGCCTCGATCGACTACACGGTCTGGTCGACGGAGTCGGTGCTGACCCGACTGCACTTCGTCGTCCGGGTCACCCCCGGCAGCGAGCTGCCGCACCTCACGGACGCCGAGATCGAGCGGATCGAGGCCAAGCTGGCCGAGGCCGCCCGGTTCTGGATGGACGGGTTCAACGACCAGCTGCACGTCGAGCTGGGCGAGGAGAAGGCCGCCGAGCTCTCCCGCAAGTACGGCAACGCCTTCCCCGACGGGTACCGCGCCGACTTCACCGCGCGCACCGCGGTCGCGGACCTCAAGCAGATCGAGTCGCTGCACGGCGAGGGCGACTTCCGGCTGAACCTCTACCAGCCGGTCGGCGCCGGCGACGACGAGCGCCGCTTCAAGATCTACCGGGTGGGCGGCCCGATCTCGCTCACCGAGGTGCTGCCGGTCCTCCAGCGGCTGGGCGTCGAGGTGCTCGACGAGCACCCGTACGCGCTGACCCGCTCCGACCACACCACCGCCTGGGTGTACGACTTCGGCCTGCGGCTGCGCGAGGCCGTCGAGCTGACCGACGAGGCCCGTGACCGCTTCCAGGAGACCTTCGCCGCCACCTGGACCGGCAAGGCCGAGAACGACGGCTTCAACGACCTCGTCCTGACCGCCGGGCTGACCTGGCGCCAGGCGATGATGCTGCGCGCGTACGCCAAGTACCTGCGCCAGGCGGGCTCCACGTTCTCCCAGGACTACATGGAGGACGCGCTCCGCAACAACACCCACACCACCCGCCTGCTGGTGAACCTCTTCGAGGCCCGGCTGAGCCCCAGCCACCAGCAGGGTGCGCTGGAGCTGACCGAGGGCATCCTGGAGGAGCTGGACGGCGCGCTGGACGAGGTCGTCTCGCTGGACGAGGACCGCATCCTGCGCTCCTTCCTGCACCTCATCAAGGCCACCCTGCGGACCAACTTCTTCCAGCACGACGGCACCGGCGCGTGGCACTCCTACGTGTCGATGAAGTTCGACCCGAAGGCCATCCCGGACCTGCCGGCCCCGCGCCCGGCGTTCGAGATCTGGGTCTACTCGCCGCAGGTCGAGGGCGTGCACCTGCGCTTCGGCAAGGTCGCCCGCGGCGGTCTGCGCTGGTCCGACCGGCGCGAGGACTTCCGCACCGAGATCCTCGGCCTGGTCAAGGCGCAGATGGTGAAGAACACCGTCATCGTGCCGGTCGGCGCCAAGGGCGGCTTCGTCGCCAAGCAGCTGCCGGACCCGTCGGTGGACCGTGACGCCTGGCTGGCCGAGGGCGTCTCGTCCTACAAGACCTTCATCTCGGCGCTGCTGGACATCACCGACAACCTGGTCGGCGGCGAGGTCGTCCACCCGGCCGACGTGGTCCGCCACGACGAGGACGACACCTACCTGGTCGTCGCCGCCGACAAGGGCACCGCGACCTTCTCCGACATCGCCAACGGTGTCGCCGAGTCCTACGGCTTCTGGCTGGGCGACGCGTTCGCCTCCGGCGGCTCGGCCGGCTACGACCACAAGGGCATGGGCATCACCGCCCGCGGCGCCTGGGAGTCCGTCAAGCGCAACTTCCGCGAGCTCGGCGTCGACACCCAGTCCGAGGACTTCACCGTCATCGGCATCGGCGACATGTCCGGCGACGTCTTCGGCAACGGCATGCTGCTCAGTGAGCACATCCGCCTGGTCGCCGCCTTCGACCACCGCCACATCTTCCTGGACCCGAACCCGGAGGCGGCCTCCTCGTACGCCGAGCGCCGCCGCCTGTTCGAGCTGCCCCGCAGCTCCTGGGACGACTACGACCGGTCGCTGATCTCGGCCGGCGGCGGGATCTTCCCGCGCAGCGCCAAGTCGATCCAGCTCACCGCGCAGGTCCGGGCCGCACTGGGCGTCTCCGACACCCGGCTCACCCCCGCCGAGCTGATGAAGGCCATCCTCCAGGCGCCGGTCGACCTGTTCTGGAACGGCGGCATCGGCACCTACGTCAAGGCCTCCACCGAGACCAACGCCGAGGTCGGCGACAAGGCCAACGACGCCATCCGGGTCAACGGCGAGCAGGTCCGCGCCCGCGTCGTCGGCGAGGGCGGCAACCTCGGCTGCACCCAGCTCGGCCGCATCGAGTACGCGGCCTCCGGCGGCCCGGAGAGCGCCGGCGGCTGGATCAACACCGACGCCATCGACAACTCGGCCGGTGTGGACACCTCGGACCACGAGGTCAACATCAAGATCCTGCTCAACCAGGTGGTCGCCGACGGCGACATGACGGTCAAGCAGCGCAACACCCTGCTCGCCGAGATGACCGACGAGGTCGGCCACCTCGTCCTGCGCAACAACTACGCGCAGAACGTGGTGCTGGCCAACGCGGTCGCCCAGGCGCACAGCATGGTCAACGTCCACTCCCGGATGATCAACCGGCTGGAGTCGGGCGGCCAGCTCGACCGGGGCCTGGAGTTCCTGCCCACCGAGCGGCAGATCCGCGAGCGCCAGCAGAACGGCCGGGGCCTGTCCCAGCCCGAGATGTCGGTGCTGCTCGCCTACACCAAGATCACCCTGGCCGACGAGCTGCTCGCCACCGACCTGCCCGACGACCCGTTCTTCCGCACCGCGCTGCACGAGTACTTCCCCAGCGCGCTGCGGGCCCGGTTCGCCGAGCAGATCGACCGGCACCCGCTGCGCCGCGAGATCATCACCACGCTGATCGTCAACGACACGATCAACCGCGGTGGCTGCACCTTCGCCTTCCGGCTGAAGGAGGAGACCGGCGCGACCTACGAAGAGGTCGCCCGCACCCACACCGCCGCCCGGGCCGTCTTCGGCCTGGAGGAGATCTGGTCCGAGATCGAGGGCCTGGACAACCGGGTCCCGGCCCGGGCGCAGACCAAGATGCGGCTGCACTCGCGCCGTCTGGTCGAGCGCGCCACCCGGTGGATGCTCAACAACCGGCGCCAGCCGCTGGACATCGCCGGCACCATCGAGTTCTTCCACGACCGGGTCAACCAGGTGTGGGGCTCGCTGCCCAAGCCGCTGCGCGGCGAGGACCTGGCCTGGTTCGAGCACGTCTACGGGGAGCTCGCCGGCGCCGGTGTGCCGGAGGAGCTCGCCACCCGGATCGCGGGCCTGTCCTCGACCTTCCCGACCCTGGACATCACCGAGGTCGCGGACCGGTCCGGCAAGGACGTCGCCCAGGTCGCCGAGCTCTACTACGACCTCGCCGACCGGCTGCAGATCACCCACCTGCTCGACCGCATCATCGAGCTGCCCCGCGTCGACCGCTGGTCGTCCATGGCCCGCGCCGCCATCCGCGAGGACCTCTTCGCGGCCCACGCGGCGCTGACCGCCGACATCCTGGCCTGCGGCCCCGAGGGCGCCACCCCCGAGGAGCGGTACACCGCCTGGGGTCCTGGGTTCCCACGGACAGCACAACACGGCGGGGGCGGGCCCGGGGGGGCCGGGCCGCCGGCGAACACCGGCAAACCCCCCCGCCCCCCCAACCCCCCCCGGGGGGGGGGGGGGCCGTGGGGGGGTTGGCGACGGGCCTGGGGGCGGGGGGGGCCGGGGCGGACGACCCGCCGTGTTGTGCTGTCCGTGGGAACCCAGGACGGTGCTGCGGACAGGTGGAGGTGTGGAGCTGTCACAGCGGGGACGGATACGGAACGGGGACCAATGGGCGTTCGGGGAGCTGTTCGATCAAGCGGCAGACGACCTGTACCGGTACGCGGTGCGGGTCTCGGGGGACTGGGCGGTCGCGGAGGACATCGTCCAACTGACCTTCCTGGAGGCGTGGCGGCTGCGCCACAAACTGCGCGAGAGCGACGAGCCGGTCCGCCCCTGGCTGTTCGGGGTCGCCGCCAACGTGCTGCGGAACACGACCCGGGCGGCCCGGCGGCACCGGGCCGCGATGGAGCGGCTGCCACCCAGGGACGTGGTGCCGGACTTCGCCGACGAACTCGTCGGGCGGCTTGACGACAGCGCCCAGCTGGCCGCCGCGCGGCGGGCCCTGGAGCGGCTGCGGAAGGCGGAGCGGGAGGTGTTCGGCCTCTGCGTCTGGGCCGGGCTCGACTACGCGAGTGCCGCCGAGGCGCTCGGGGTGCCGATCGGAACGGTGCGTTCGCGGCTCTCGCGGGCCCGCACCAAGCTCCGGGCGCTCGCCGAGGAAGAACTGACGAAAGGGCGGGAACTCCGCCCCGAGCCCGGACAGGTACGGGTTGGCCGCACCGATGCGGCCCGGTCGACACGGGAGACGAACCGATGAACGAGCACGAGCGTGCCGAGCTGGCCCGGCTGTTGCCGCCGCCGGCGCGGCCCGAACTCTCCTCCGACCGCCACCGGCTGTTGAGGGGACATCTGATGAGTGAGATCCGGGACACGAAGCCCGCGCGGGTCCGGCGGGGCAAGCTCGGCTGGGTGGCGATTCCGGCCCTGGCGGGCGGTCTGGCCCTGGCGATGGTCCTGCCGGGCGGCAGTGACGGCGCGGCCTCCAAGGCCCCGCTGGCCCAGCAGCAGAGCGGGCAGCAGGTCCAGGGCGGGCAGCCGGCCGAGAGCGGCAGCACCACGCTGAACGTCGCCCCGGTCGCCGCCGTCCAGCTGCTGACCCAGGCCGCCGACACCGCGGCCGGCAAGCCCGACCCGAAGCCCGGCAAGAACCAGTTCGTCTACGTGGACAGCCTGGTGTCCTTCTCGAGCACCAACCTGGCCACCGGCGAGGCGAAGGTCGACGCGCCGCACCGCCGCCAGATCTGGCTGTCGGTCGACGGCAGCCAGTGGGGCGTCCTGAAGGAGGAGGGCAAGTTCGGCAAGGGCGAGGCCGCCGCCAAGGAGGGGGACAAGCGCCCCGCGCCGCGTCCCGACGGCGGGCTGTGGCTCGACCCGACCAAGAAGCCGAGCATCGGCGCGCCCACCTACAACTACCTGGCCGGCCTGCCGACCGACCCGGACGCGCTGCTGAAGAAGATCTACGACGAGACCAAGGGCCAGGGCCGCACCCCTGACCAGGAGGCGTTCGTGACCATCGGGGACCTGCTGCGCGAGCAGATCGCCCCGCCGGCCGTCAGCGCCGCCCTCTACCGCGCCGCCGCCAAGATCCCCGGCGTCACCGCGGTCGAGGACTCGGTGGACGCCTCGGGCCGCCACGGTGTCGCCGTGGCGCACGTGGACAGCGGCGTCCGCACCGAGTGGATCTTCGACCCGAAGAGCCACGAGTTCCTCGGTGAGCGCGAGGTCGTCGTCGCCGACAGCGAGTTCGGCAAGCCGGGCACGGTGGTCGGTCACACGGCGGTGCTGGGCCGCTCGATCACCGACAAGCCGGGCGACGAGCCGAAGCAGACCAACGCCTGATCACATCACGATGAAAGCCGTGGGGCCCGGTGGAAGCGGGCCCCACGGCTCTTCGATTGTCACCCGGTTCTTCAGGGTCGGGTAGTGCCGACCGGTAGCAGATCCGCCACCCATCGGTCGGCCGCTGCCGACAGGACAGTCCACTCGCCGTCCCGGATCGCGCTCAACCGCCATCGGGCGGCGATCACGGCGGCCAGCGCCGCGACCTTCGAGGGCTCGGCGACGGCGTAGTGCGGAACGGTCATCGCCCACCGCCGGGCCCGTTCGACGGTGTGACCGGCGGCGATCAGCCGGGGGACCAGCGAGGCGGTGTCGACCCAGGCCCCGGCGGGAGCGGGCCACGACCAGTCGACAATGCGGACCCGCGCGCCGGAAACCAGGATGTTCGGCCCGGTCATGTCGGTGTGCGCGAGGGTGTCACCCGCGACCGCCTCCGCCGCCCTGCCCTCCAGGGCGACGAGCGCGTCCAGGTGCTCGGCCTGCCACGGCGTCAGACCGTCGGCGTCCGCGATCTCCGACCACAGTGCCGAGCCCCTCCATCTCTGCGCGAGACCGAGTGTCCGGACCGCCGGCGCCGGGGTGAGCCGGTCGGCGAGCCCGGCCAGCGTTCCCGCGATCAGCGGCAGGTCGGACGAGCCGGGCGACAGGTCGGCGTGACGTCCGGGCACGTACTCGAAGGCCGTGACCAGCCAGCCGTCGGCGTCCTGCTGCCACAGCAGGTCCGCGCCGATTCCCCGAACCGCCGCCGCGGCCTGGGCCTCCTTGCGGGCCATCCAGAGCTTCGGGCTGTCGAGTCGCGCAGCCTTCACGAACACCCGGCCGGAAATGGTGTCCACGACGGCGGCGAACTCGGCGGTCCCTCCCGCGTCCGGCGTCGTCACCCCGGTGACGACGCCGGACTTCTCGGCGATCAGATGGCGGACCCCAGGCGGCAGATCGGTCCAGCGGTGGCGCATGTTGTTCCTTCGGGGCGGGGAGGAGGCCGGGCGGCCGCAGCGCCGCCCGGCCCGGCCGGTCAGTTGGAGTTGTGGCAGCCCTGGTGGCACTGCGCGCAACCGCCGCTTCCACTGGTGTCGGAGCCGTCACCCCCGCTGCCCTCGGAACAGTCGGCCGACACGGCCCAGAGTTCCGGGTCGACCTGGTAGCCGGCTGCCCTGAGCGCGGCTGCGGTAGTGACGATGCCCGTACCGTTCGCCGAGGCGCTGTTGTCCGGACGGTGATGGAGGAACCTGTTGGCGACCCGGTCGCAGAAGGCGGCGTACTCACGGGTGTGCAGCAGGAAGGCGTGCCAGCCGTGGTCGACCACGCGGGAGGGCGAAAGCGCGGCGTCCGGGCTGACGGCGCAGGTGCCGAGGAACGCGAGCGCCTGGTCCACGACCCGCTCCGCGAGCCGCGCTTCCATGCTCTGATCCTGGGCGACCCGATGCACCAGGCGCTCGAACAGGGCGTCGTCGACCAGGGTTCGTCCGGTGATTCGTTCCGTGTGCACGAGGCTCATACCGAGCTCCTTCGATGGGTTCGACCCGGCCGGCACATCGGGTGCGCGGTGGGCGGCCGATTCGACGTTAGGGAGTGATCGGCTGAATACTCAACGTGATTGCGGGTGATTGCGGGTACTCAGCTGAGGGCGTCGATCGCCGCGGTGATCAGGGCGCGGGCGGGGGTTCCATAGACGGCCGTCCGGGTCAACTCCGCGAATGCCCGGTGGTAGTCCGCGAGTTCACGTGGCTGTACGACGCTGATCTCGGCCGTCAGTGTCTCGATCGAGGCTTCCCTGTCGTCGAAGAGGTAGAAGGCCTCCAGTGGCCACATGCGACGCGGCGCCGAGAAGGGGATGATGCCCAGGGCGACCGACGGGAGCGGCATCACCGAGAGCAGATGGCGGAGCTGCTCGGCCATCGTCCGCGCATCACCGATCCGGTACCGCAGGACGGCCTCCTCGGCCAGGACCACGAAGCGGTGATTGCCCTCGTACAGGAGGCGGCCGCGCTTCAAGCGGGCCGCCACCGCATCGGCGACATCGTCCGGGGTGCCCTGGAAATCCGTGATGCCGCGCATGAGCGCGGTCGCATAGGCCTCGGTCTGGAGGAAGCCGGGGACGACATTGGAGACGTATGCCCGGCAGACGGCGGTACTCGTGTGCTGCGCCAGGGAGTCCTCCTGGACCCGGCGCATGCCGTGACTGTGCTGCTTGCGCCATTCCACGTACATCAGTTCCACGGCGCGGGATGCCGCGATCAGATCGTCTGCTCGGTCGTCCGCCTCGCACGCTCCGCACCAACGTCTGATGTCGCTCTCGGAAGGTGTGGACTTTCCGCTCAGGATGCGGGAGGTCTTCGACGGGTGCCATCGGCAACGTGCGGAGAGTTCCTTGCCGTCGATTCGGGCGTCCAGCATCAATTCGCGCAGCCGTGCCGCGACGGCGGTCCGAGCCGCGCGGACACTGGACGACGGGGAAACGGGCACGGTATCGGTCGCTCGGACGGTCAGACGGTGTAGTGGTGGTGCGGGGTCGCGCGTTCCCACACCGCTTCGAAGGCGTCGGTGCAGAGCTTCACCACGGATGCGTTCTCGGTGTACGAGGTGCGCTCGTCCGCCCAGTCGCCGTCGCCGGTGAAGTGGTTGAAGCGGGCGCAGCGGTCGTCGAAGACCCAGAAGTCGTTGCCGGGCAGCGCCAGGTCGGACGCTTCGCGGCGGGGGAGCCAGCGAACGTCCTCCCCGATCGCGATGTTGACCGGGGTCATGGCGTGCAGGTAGCGGGTGTAGAGGGTGACCGGCTCGGAGACGATCCGGGCGCGCCGGACGACGACGCCCCGTGCCGTCGCCTCGCGCAGCATCGCCGCCCAGTCCTGCCAGTACTCCGAGGCCGGGTCCAGGTCCGACTCGCCCGTCTCCCGGAAGCGCTCGACGGCCTGTGCCTCGTCCGGAACGGCGTAGGCGTCGCGCAGCTCCAGATGGACTGCGGAGTGCTGTGCGGAGCGCAGGAGTTGGTCAAAGGCCGGTGCGTTCAGCCACATCGCACGCCTCCCTCAGGATCGGAATCATTCGGGCCGGGATCCTGATCACGGTCTCGCCGGCGGGGATCCCGGCTGTGTGCCCGGGGGCCCACGAGGTTCCGCCGATCGCGGCCGCCAGCTCCTCGCCGGCGTTCCAGCCCTGGATCACGATCTCCGCGTTCGCATGGTCCACCCACGCAGTGGGCGAGCCCTCCTTGCCGGTCTCAGGGTCGATGCCGATGAAGTCCAGCTCCATCGTGTCCTCCTGTATCAGGCCGAGTGCCCATTGTTACGTTCGCACCCTGGCCGAGGGCAAACGGCCCGTCAAGGGGGTGCCGTGGCCCGGATGTGCTCCTCGGTGGAGGGCGGCGCGGGCGATGGCGGCGCCGATGGCGGCGGTGACCGGGGCGCTCGGGGCGACCTCGGCACATGAGCGGCAGGGCCCGGGGCGGGGGACCGGGTCGTGGCAGTGGGGGCACTCGGAGTACGTGGCGGGCGCGGCCCCGGCGCGCGGGGGCGGGAGTTTGCGCCGGAGCCGGTCGCGGAGGAGTGCGACGGGCGAGTGCAGATGGGTGGGCAGGCCGGGCAGCAGGGCGTGGGCCAGGTCGGTAGCCGTACTGCCGTGTTCGAGCCACCGGCTGACGAGCGGTGCGAGCGCCTGCGCCTCGGCGAGCCCGAGGCGCAGGCGCGGTTCGGGTCGGAGGGCGCGGAAGAGTGCGGCCACGGCTTCGCGGGTCTGCTCGTCGACCTCGGGGAGGGTGGGTACTTCTTCCGGGTTCTTTGCAGGAGGGGCGTCAGGACGGCCGGTGCCCCGTTCACCGGCGACCGGACGGGCGACACCCGGTGGCACGAGCTGAGGGCGGTCGAAGACGTGAGCCTCGGAGCGGATCGTCCCGTCGGGGCGCCGGACGCGGACGACCCGGTAGTACCCGGCGTCGGTGAGTTCCTTGAGCGCCCGCCGGACGGTGCCGCGCCCCTGGGGGCTGGTGTCGGCCATGTGTCGGCCGTCCTCGCGCCACCCGTCGGGGCGCGAGAGGAGGTCGGCGAGGAGTCCGCGGGCGGTGTAGCTGAGCCGCCGGTCCTGCAACAGGCCGTTGGGAAGCACGGTGAATGAGCGCGCGTGGGCGCTACGATGAATCTGCATCTGGAGTTGCTGCTCCTGGTGCCGGACCCCGGGGTGTTAGCGCACCGCCGGGGTCTTCTATGTTCTGTTGATAATGCGGAACGTAGCATATCCGACACGGAGCGTGTGAAGTGTCCGGAGTTGCGAAGGGTGGGGCCGAGGGCTCACCCTTGGCCCCACCCTTGGGTATCGGGGTCATGTGGCGGCCCCGATCAGGCCCGCACTCGCACCAGACGACCTTGCCGGGCTCCTCGGTGCGGGCGGAGACGGGCGTCGTCGACGTCGAAGAAGACCCGGATCAGCCGCCCGAGCATGCCGGGCTCGTCGGTCAGCGCACGCAGTCGGTCCTCCCGGCGGGCCACGGCGATCACGTGGAAGCCCTCCGCCGCCAGCCGGCGGGCGAAGGTGCGACCGATGCCCGTGCTCGCCCCGGTCACCAGCGCCGTGCGCGGTGGTGGAGGGTCGGTCGCCCCCAGTGAACTCGCTTCGGTCGTCGTGGTGGTGCTCCTTCCGTCAGGTGGGGTCGGCCGGGCCGGCCGGTCAGTGCGCGGCCGGCCGGGTGGCGGGCTGGAGGCGGAACGAGATGGCCTCCAGGAGGCGCTTGCGCCGGGTCTTCTGGACGGCGGCGATCCGCCAGTCGCCGCCCGGCTCCCGGACGACCGTGTAGGTGGCGAGCTTGCCGAGGCGCTTCGGGCGGCCCTTGCGGACGTCGCCGCGAGTGAGGACGACGGCGGTGTCCGGGCCGAGGAGGCGGAGGTCGGTGATCTCCAGGCTCAACTCGGTGCCCTTGAGGAAGCCGTCGAACAGGGCCTGGTGGGCGCGGCCGATCTCGGGCCCGCCCCGGTAGACGGTGCCGGTGTAGGTGACGTCGGTGGCGTCTGCGGTGAACTGCTCGCCGTAGGCGGCGCCGTCGCCGCGGCCCCAGGCTGTGCGGCTGCGCTCGAGCAGGGCGCGGATCGCGGCGGCGTCGGCCTCGTGGGCGGGGTTGACGGGGGTGTGCGTGCTCACTTCTCGGCCTCCGGCCTGGTCGACGGGTCCCACAGGAACGAGATGCGCTCCATGACGGACTGGCGCTGGGTGTTGTGGAAGGCGGCGATGCGCCAGCTGCGGTCGTTCTGGCGGACCAGCGTGTACGACTGCGTCTTGGACAGCTCGGCGGCCTTCTTGGGCTTGTCGGTGCAGGTGTCGCCGCGGCTGGTGACCACCGCGGTGTCGGGGCCGTAGAAGCGGATGCCGAGGAAGGAGTCGGCCAGCCTGGTGTCCTTCAGGAACCCGCCGAACAGGGCCCGGTGGGCTTCGGTGATGTCGCGGCGCCCCTGGTAGTGGGTGCCGACGTAGGTCGTGTAGGTGGCGTCGGCGGTGAAGTGCTCGCCGTACGCGGTGGCGTCGCCGGCCCCCCAGGCCTCGGCCAGCGAGTGCAGCGTGTCGCAGACCGCCCGCTGGTCCTCGGCCGCGGCCGATCCGGCGGGGGTGGGGGTGACGGCCGGGGCGACTGCGGCGCAGTCGCTCTGGCCGAGGTTGCGCACCCCGGAGGTGGCGTCGAGCCACAGGTAGCCGGAGCCGGAGCCGGCGGCCACGGCCAGCGCCAGCGCGGTCGCGCCGAGGAGGCGCTTGACGGTGCGGCGGCGGGTTCGGCTACCGGTGCGGCGCCTGGGTGCCGGGTCGGCTGCAGGCGGCGCCGTGGGGACAGTGGGCTCGACAGGCCCGGTGGGCCCGGTCGGAGCGTTGGCGGTAGCAGGCATGGTGGTCCCCTCCCCATGGTAACTTCTTTGAAGAAGTTACTGTGTTGAAGATTTCTCTTCTCTGAGGAAGAGATTATGGAGAGGGGGAGCCCGTGTCAACGCCTGCCATGCGATCCGACGCGAGCGAGGTCTACCGCCGGTACCTGAGCGCGGTGATGCTCCACGGCCACGCGAGCGCCAGGGCGTGCGAACTCGGCGCCACCGACCTGTATGCGCTGAACATCCTTGAGCTGGCCGGGGCGATGACGCCCGGCGAGCTGAGCGCGCGCACCGGCCTGACGACCGGTCCGACCACCCGCCTGATCGACCGGCTGGAGCAGGCCGGCTACGTGCGCCGCGCACCCGACCCCGGCGACCGGCGCAAGGTCATCGTCGAGCCGCTCGGCGGGCCCGCCGACCTCGACCGCGTCATGGACCCCGCGCGGTGGCGGATCGGCGAGATCCTCGGGAGCTACTCGCCCGAGCAGCTCGAAACCCTCTTCGACTACTTCGCCCGCGCTGCCGAGGCCTACCGGGAGTCGGCCGAGCAGCTGCGCACCGGCGACGAGGACTGACGCCGACGGGCCCTCGCCGATGGCGGGTTCTAAAGCTCGTTGCAGAAGTGTGGGTGGGGGCAGGTCGGTGTGTGGTCCGACCTGCTGGTTTCATGCGGTGCGGGCGAGGTTGTGCATGTGGGCGACGGCCTGCACGGCGTGGTGCAGGCCGTCGCCCTTCTGTCGGCAGTTGTTCTGTGGGCCCACACCCATGGGTGCGGGCCCACAACTCGAAGGATCCGTCGGGGCCTTCGTTGGTTTTCTCCGCTGATGCCTGGGTGGCGTTTCGTCGCCGGGGTGCGGGCGGGGGAGTTCGAGGTCTGAGACGAATCGGACACAGCGGGCCCGCGTCCTCGGACGTGGGCCCGCTTCCTCTTCTCCGTTTCCTCAGCGGCCCGCCGCGCGCTGGAGGGCGCTGGCGAGGAGGGCGAGGTCGGTGGGGCCGTTTCCCAGCTCGCGGACGGGGCGGCGGGCGGGCGGGGCGCCCAACTGGAGCGGGTCTATGGCGACGACGGTGGGCCGCAGGGTCGCGGTGCGCGGGATGCGGCCGCTGATGCGGGCGGTTTGGAACGCGGTGACGCCGCCGTCCGGGAGGCGCAGGTAGCCGCGGCCCGGAGTCGAATCCGGCAGGGCCGCCGCGTCGCCGAGGTGGATCAGCAGATCGGAGTCGGCCGGGTCGTCCGTCCGCAGCGCGATCCGCAGCAGGGCGGCGTCGTCCACCTCGGTGCCGGTGGTCTCCTCCGGGCGGCCGGTGGTCACCGCGAGGTGGATGCCGAGCGGCCCGCCGCGGCGGGCGACGGCGGCTAGGGCCCGGGCGAGCGGCCGACCGGCCGGGGACGTCGGGGCGAGCAGGGCGTCGAAGTCGTCGACGACGACGACCAGCCGGGGAGGGCAGGGCCCGGCGCCCGCCGGAGGGGCAACTGCGGCCTCGGGGCTGCGCGGCTGGATGATCCGCGGGGTGCTCGCCGCCGGCGTCGGGGCGCCGACGGTGGCGGGGACCGGGACGGGCTCCCCGTCGAGGATGCGGGCCGCGTGCCAGGAGGCGAAGTCCAGGCCGTCGAACAGCCGCTCCCGCATCGCCAGCTCGTCCTCCAGCGCCTCGGCGGCGAGCAGCGCGGCGCGCGGGTCGGCGCCGGCGTTCACCAGGCCGGTGACGTGCGGGAGTTCGGTGCAGCCGGCGAGCCCGTCCTCGGTGGCCCGCCCCTCGACCACGGTGACGGCGAGGCGTTCGGGCCGCTCGGAGACGGCGAGCGAGGCGATCAGGGTGCGCAGCAGCTCCGTCTTGCCGGAGCCGCGGGCGCCGCCGATCAGCAGGTGCGGGCCGCCCGGGTCGGGGGAGGGGAGGGTGAGTTCGGGGTCGGCGAGGTCGAGCACGCACAGCTCGTCGCGGGTGGTGCCGAGCAGGGCGGTGGCGGCGCCGATGCCGCCGGCGTGGGCGTCCCAGCGGGCGGAGAGCTTGGCCGGGGTGACGGTGTCCAGCTGGAGCAGGTCGAGCAGGCGCAGCGCGTCCGGCAGCGGCCCCCGGTTGGCCGGGGTGGCCTCGCGCAGCGGGGCGAGGACCCGGGCGAGGCGCTCGGCCCAGGCGTCGGAGACGGCGTCCAGCGAGATCTCGTGCAGGGTCTCGCGGCCGCGGGCGACCGGGCCCGGGCGGTCGAGCGACAGCTGGGTGCCGACCTCGCCGGTGATCAGCGCGGTGGCGCCGAGGCCGCGGGGCAGCAGTTCGGGCTGCTCGGCGAGGCAGACGGGGAAGATGCCGACCGCCGGGCCCTGGCGCAGCAGCAGGTCGAGCGCCTGCCGGGCGGCCTCGGTGGCCGGGCGGCCGTCGACCACGACCACGGTGGCGGGGTGGCCGCCGAGGCCGACCGGGCCGCTGAGCCGGGTGGTGAGCTCGGTGAGCCGGGCGGCGGCCTGCTCGTCGTCGAGGCCGAGCAGCAGCCGGCAGTCCTGGCCCTCGGCGGGCCTCAGATGGGGCAGCCACAGGGCCCAGGCCCAGGTGTCGACGCGGTCCTGCGGGGTGCGCGCCGGGTCGGCGTCGACCACCACCAGGCTGAGTCCGGTCGGCGGGTGCAGCGCGGCGAGCTGGGCGACGACGGCGCGGGTCAGCGCGTCCAGCCGCTCGCGCGGGCCGCTGAGGCCGAGGCTGCCGGCGGTCTGCAGGTCGAGGGTGACCGGGACGGCGGGGAGCACGGTGCCGGGCGAGGTGCCGGGGCCGCCGGGCCGGTCTGCGGTGCCGAGCCGCAGGGTGAGCGCGTCGGGGTGGCCGGGGCCGCGCTCCCAGAGCCGGGGCCCGCGGCCGAGCGCGTTGAGCAGGAGGGTGGCGAGGTCGGGCCAGCGCTCGCGCTGGGCGGCGGCCTGCCGGGTGCGGACGGCGGCGTGGTGGCGCTCGGCGCTCTCCTCGGGCGGTTCGGCGGCGGAGCGGCCGAGCCGGAGCGAGAGCAGGCCGCGGCCGCGCCCGGTGGGCGGTTCGGGCGCGCTGGGCGGCTCGGTGACCGCCGGGGCGGAACGGACCGGTGCGGGGGCGGCGAGCTGGAGGTGGCCGTGTCCGTCGGGGAGCGCGGCGCGGGCGGGCGGCCCGGAGCCGTCCCGGGTGTCGGGGACGGTCACCCGCAGGGTGGTCTCGCCGAGCCGCAGCAGGCCGGTGCCGTCGAGCGGGACGGCCTCCTCCGGTGCTCCCGGCGGGACGATCCGCCCGTCCACGGTGGTGCCGTTGGTGGAGCCGAGGTCGCGGACGGTGACCGTGCCGTCCTCGGCGAGGTGCAGGGCGAGGTGCAGCCGCGAGACGTCGGGGTCGTCGACCGGGACGTCGGCCTCGCCGGAGCGGCCGACCCGGATCTCCCGGCCGTGCAGCCGGTGCACGCCGCCGGCGTCGGGGCCGCCGACGACGCGGAGTTCGGCGGCCGCGGGGGTGTCGTCCGGGTCGTCGGCGGTCGGGTCCGGCTCGTTGAGGGAGAGGACGGCGCCGTCGAGCAGCGGGGGGTGGCCGAGCAGGGTGTGCTCGTCCACCCGGCGCGCCCCGGTGTAGAGGTGCACATGGGTGGCGGCCCGGGGGCCGCGCACGCCGACGGCGCCCGCGAGCGCCCCGGCGAGGGAGCCCAGCGCGGTGCCCACGGGTGCGGTGACCAGCACGTCCACGTAGGGGATGGCGGTGCCGGCGACTGCCGGGCCGCTGCGCGGTCGGAGGACGGTCAGCCGGATCTGCATCTCGCCCGCGGTCCCTTCTGCTGGTGTGACGCCGTTGTGCCGCTGCCCGGGGCCGCCGCGGGGGAGCGGGGGTGACCGCGACACCGGTTGGGCCACAAGAGTGGCGAGTGTCATCCTGCCATCCGTCACGGACAGTCCGCGCACGGTACCGGATTTGACGATCTTGCGATCATCGCCATGTTTGCGGGCGACGGAGAGTCAGGTCAACCGGTGCCCGGAAAGGCAGGCCCGGCGGCCCCGGTGGAACCGCCGGCGGGCCCTGCGGGTCTTCCCGTAGGGGATGTCCCCCAACCCGGGCGAACGCCCTGCCGGTCGACCCAAAAACGTGAACGGGCCCCGTTAGAGTGGCCGGAAACACGGGCCCGGCAGGCTCACCGCACCGGCGGAGGAGCCGCCCGCGCGGGCGGCACGGCGAGGAGTGCGACAGGTGCGGCCAGTCGGGAGCAAGTATCTGCTGGAGGAGACCCTCGGACGAGGGGCCACCGGCACCGTCTGGCGCGGCCAGGTCCGTGCCGACGTCGAAGTCCCCGGTACCGCGCCCGGGCAGCAGGTGGCGATCAAGATCCTGCGCGAGGAGCTCGCCGCCGACCCCGATGTCGTGATGCGGTTCCTGCGCGAGCGCTCGCTGCTGCTGCGGCTCACCCACCCGAACATCGTCAAGGTCCGCGACCTGGTCGTCGAGGGCGAGCTGCTGGCCCTGGTGATGGACCTCGTCGACGGCCCCGACCTGGCCCGCTACCTGCGCCAGAACGGTCCGTTCAGCCCGATCGCGGGCGCCCTGCTGATGGCCCAGGTCGCCGACGCGCTGGCCGCCAGCCACGACGACGGCATCGTCCACCGCGACCTCAAGCCGGCCAATGTGCTGCTCGCCACCGCCGTCGTCGAGGGCACCGAGCAGATGCACCCGATGCTGACCGACTTCGGCATCGCCCGGCTCGCCGACTCCCCGGGCATCACCCGCAGCCACGAGTTCGTCGGCACCCCCGCCTATGTCGCGCCGGAGTCCGCCGAGGGCCGCCCGCAGACCTCCGCGGTGGACGTCTACGGCGCCGGGATCATGCTGTACGAGCTGGTCACCGGACGCCAGCCGTTCCAGGGCGACAACCCGCTGGCGATCCTCCAGGCGCACCTCGCCCAGGAGCCGCAGCGGCCGTCCACCATGCCCGAGCCGCTCTGGACGGTGATCGAGCGCTGCCTGCGCAAGGACCCGGCGCAGCGGCCCGGCGCGGTCTCGCTCTCCCGCGCGCTGCGGGTGGTCGCGGCGGGGGTGGGCGTGCACGCCTCCCCGGCGGCGGTGGACGCGGCGCTGGCCGTGGGCGCGCTGCTCGTGCCCGATCCGCAGCCGACCGTGGTGCCCGGCAACGCGGACGCCGCGGGCCAGGGCCCGCTGGGCGGTCCGGGCGTGGCCGGCCTGCCGTTCGGCGCCGAGGACCGCACCCAGGTGCTCCCGGCCGGCCAGGCTGCTCCCGGCCGGCCGGGCCAGGGGTACGACCCGGCGGCGGCCACCCGGGTGATGGACACCCAGCCGCCCCCGTACGACCCCGCGGCCGCGACCCGGGTGATGCCGCCCGCCGCGGTGCCGCCGCCCCCGGCCGGGCCGCCGCAGGCCGACGCGCCGCACCCGTGGCAGTCCCAGCTGCGGGCCGCCCGGGACCGCAACCAGCAGACCGAGATCGGCTACTTCGAGCCCGAGGACTTCGAGGCCCCGCCGGTCGCCCCGCCGCCCTTCCAGGCCGGGCAGGGGCACCAGCAGCAGGGCCACCAGGGCTACCCGCAGCAGCCGGGCCACCCCCAGCAGCCGGGGTACCGGCCGCCGCAGGGCTACCAGCAGGGCTACCCGCAGCCGGGCCAGCAGCAGGGCCAGCCGCCGCAGGGCTACCAGCAGCCGGGCCGGCCGCCCCAGGGCGGCGGCCACCACCAGGCCCCGCCCGGCTACGCCCAGCGCCCGCCGGTCGCCCCGCCGCCGTACCGGAGCGGACCGGGCGGGCAGCCGCCCGCCGGCTACAACCAGCCGTCGCAGCAGGGCCAGGGCCAGCCGTACGGGCAGCAGCCCCCGCCGGCCCCCGCGCCGTCGCAGCCGGACCCGCGCCGGGCGGCCGCGGCTCCTGCTGCCCCGCCGCGCCGGGCCGAGCCGCCCGCGCCGCAGCACCGCGAGCCCCCGCAGCGCCGCGCCGAGCCGCCGCGCGAGGCGCCCCGTGAGACGCCGCGCCGCGAGCCGCGCCCGCGCAGCCGCAACAGGATGTACATCCCGGGCCTGGGCTGTCTCAAGGGCTGCCTGATGGTGCTGCTGGTGCTCGCGGTGGCCGCGGTGGCGCTGTGGAACTTCACCCCGCTCCCCGAGTACTGGGCCAACGTCCAGGACTGGTTCACCAGCGCGAAGGACTGGGTGACCGACGTCTTCGACTCGAACAGATGACGGTGCCGCGGTGACGGCGGGGCGGCATCGGGGCCCGGTACCGGCTCCGGTCGGTGGAATTGACGTTTTGTCGACACTTCCCGGGAATTCTTGCCTTTTCCCGCCTGCCGAGCGGCCTCGGGCGGCCCGCGAAGGGTGTCCGGGCGCGTAGGTTGGTCGCTGTTGTCCCGCCCCACCGAGTGCACCGGACCCGCCCGGGGCGCTCCCGCCGCCCACGGAGCAGCATTGGCACGCAAGATCGGCAGCCGCTACACCGTCCACCAGGTGATCGGCCGGGGCTCGGCCGGGACGGTCTGGCTCGGCGAGGGCCCGGACGGTCCGGTCGCGGTCAAGCTGCTCCGCGAGGACCTGGCCGCCGACCAGGTGCTGGTCGGGCGCTTCGTCCAGGAACGCGCCGCGCTGACCAGCCTCGACCACCCCCGGGTGGTCGGCGTGCGCGACATGGTGGTGGACGGCAGCGACCTCGCCCTGGTGATGGAACTCGTCCAGGGCACCGACCTGCGCTCCCGGCTGGAGCGCGACGGCGCACTGCCCCCGCAGGCCGCCGCCTCGATCATCGCGGACGTCGCCGACGGCCTGGCCGCCGCCCACGCGGCCGGAATCGTGCACCGCGACGTCAAGCCGGAGAACGTCCTGCTCGACCTGGCCGCCGCCCCGGGGCCCGGCGGCTCCCCGCGGGCCAAGCTGACCGACTTCGGGGTGGCCCGGCTGGTCGACGCCCCCCGCCGCACCCGGGCGACCAGGATCATCGGCACCCCCGACTACCTCGCCCCCGAGATCATCGAGGGCCTGGAGCCGCGCGCCGCCGTCGACATCTACGCCCTCGCCACCGTGCTCTACGAGCTGCTGGCCGGCTTCACCCCGTTCGGCGGCGGCCACACCGGGGCGGTGCTGCGCCGGCACGTCACCGAGCAGGTGCCGCCGATCCCCGGCCTGCCCGACGGCCTGTGGCGGATCATCGCCGAGTGCCTGGCCAAGGCCCCGGCCTCGCGGCTGCGCGCCGCCGAGCTGGCGGCCCGGCTGCGCGAGCAGCTGCCCGCGCTGGCCGGACTGCCGGTGCTGGCCGTCCCGCAGCAGGGCCGGGCACCGGTCGAGGAGCAGCTGACCCCGGGCGAGGCGGTGTACGCCGAGGTGGACGCCGCCCCCGGCACCCACAAGCGCCGCCGCGGCCCGGCCGTCCCGCTGGTGCCGGGCGCCGCCCCGGACTCCACCCGGGACACCCACACCAGCCTGCGCCGCCCCTCCGCGCACGAGCTGGCCTCCTACGCGGCGGAGTCGCGGGCCCAGCGGACCGCCCCGGGCACGGCCCACCGCCGCGACCGCCAGGCGCTGCTGCGCCGCCGCCGGATGCTGGCCGTGCTGCTGGCCACGATCCTGCTGCTGGCCGGGGCCGCGGCGGCCTGGACCGCCTTCGCCGCGACCGCCCCGGACGCCGGTCCCGGCCCGCGCCCGGCCACCTCCGCGACGGCTCCGCGGGCTCCCTGACCGGCGCCGTCCGCGCCCCGGGCGGCCGCCCCGACGGCGTACTCCGGGCCTCGGAGGCCCCCGGGGTCGTCATGTGCACCCCGGGAACCATTACTCTGGGGGCGTGGCAGCCGTCGATCCTTCCGAAGAGCTCAAGAACCTCGATACGACCATGGGGTCGATCGAGGCCGTCCTCGACCTGGACAAGATCCGGGCCGACATCGCGGTCCTGGAGGAGGAGGCAGCGGCCCCCACCCTGTGGGACGACGTCGCGAACGCACAGAAGGTGACCAGCAGGCTCTCCTTCCTCCAGGGCGAACTGCGCCGGGTCGAGAGCCTCCGCAGCCGCATCGACGACCTGGGCGTCCTGTTCGAGCTGGCCGAGGCCGAGAACGACGCGGACACCCGCGCCGAGGCCGAGGTCGAGCTGACGGCCGTCGCCAAGGCGGTCGAGGAGCTGGAGGTCCGCACCCTCCTGTCGGGCGAGTACGACGCCCGCGAGGCGCTGATCAACATCCGCGCCGAGGCCGGTGGCGTGGACGCCGCCGACTTCGCCGAGCAGCTGATGCGCATGTACCTGCGCTGGGCCGAGCGGCACGGGTACCCGACCGAGGTCTACGACACCTCGTACGCGGAGGAGGCCGGCATCAAGTCCGCGACCTTCACCGTGAAGGCCCCCTACGCCTACGGCACCCTCTCGGTCGAGCAGGGCACCCACCGCCTGGTCCGCATCTCGCCCTTCGACAACCAGGGCCGCCGGCAGACCTCGTTCGCCGGCGTCGAGGTGCTCCCGGTCGTCGAGCAGTCCGACCACGTCGACATCGACGAGTCGGAGCTGCGCATCGACGTCTACCGCGCCTCCGGCCCCGGCGGCCAGGGCGTCAACACCACCGACTCGGCGGTGCGCATCACGCACATCCCGACCGGCGTGGTGGTCTCCTGCCAGAACGAGCGCTCGCAGATCCAGAACAAGGCGTCCGCGATGAACGTCCTCCAGGCCAAGCTGCTGGAGCGGCGCCGCCAGGAGGAGCGGGCCGCGATGGACGCGCTCAAGGACAGCGGCAGCTCCTGGGGCAACCAGATGCGCTCCTACGTGCTGCACCCGTACCAGATGGTCAAGGACGTCCGGACCGCGTTCGAGGCCGGCAACCCGCAGGCCGTGCTGGACGGCGACATCGACGGCTTCATCGAGGCCGGCATCCGCTGGCGCAAGCAGCGTGAGGCCGCCGCGCAGTAGTCGATACGGGAAAGGCCCCGACCGGAACTCCGGTCGGGGCCTTTCCCGTATGTAGGTGTACCGCTGTGCAGGTGTCCGGGTACCGCCGGTACCTTCCTCAGGCCAGTGCCTGCCGCGCGAGCAGCACCACCGCGAGCAGCCCTGCCAGTACGGCCAGCAGCATCGCGGGGGAGAGCGCGGCGAACGGACCCTGCTGCTCCTGCAGCCTGGCCCGGGTGGCCCGGCAGGCGGGGCAGCGGCCCTCGCTGACGCGGCCGTTGCAGTTGGCGCACACCAGATGGTCGCAGGTCATGCGATCTCCTCCTCGCTGCTACTGCCAACGCACCGGAGCGGGCCTTGGTTCCTTGTTGTGCCCTGTGCGGCGGAGCGGTCGGGCCCGACCGCAACCTCCACTCTGCCAGGTTCCGGCGATTCCGGCCCCCGGGCTGTGAGATGGCTCCCAATTTTCAGGGCATAACCGGGCATTCTCCCCCAGTTTTCTGCCGCTGTCACGCCCTGAACCTGCGGGCCGGGCGGGCCTTCGCGTATGGTCCCAAGCCGGGAGCGGCCGTTCCGCTCCCCTCGCCCGCCCCGGGCCGGGCATGCCGGGGGGCGGACCGACCGAGGAATGGCGCCGCCTAGGATGGCCTCCGTGATGCAGCCGTGATCAGATTCGACAACGTCTCCAAGACCTATCCCAAGCAGAACCGTCCCGCCCTGGACAACGTCTCGCTGGAGATCGAGAAGGGTGAGTTCGTCTTCCTGGTCGGCTCGTCCGGCTCGGGGAAGTCCACCTTCCTGCGGCTGTGCCTGCGCGAGGAGCGGCCCAGTACCGGCGAGGTGCACGTCCTGGGCAAGGACCTGGGCAAGCTGTCCAACTGGAAGGTGCCGCACATGCGCCGCCAGCTGGGCACCGTCTTCCAGGACTTCCGGCTGCTGCCGAACAAGACCGTCGCGCAGAACGTCGCGTTCGCGCTGGAGGTCATCGGGAAGCCGAAGAGCGCCATCGGCAAGGTGGTGCCCGAGGTGCTCGACCTGGTCGGCCTCGGCGGCAAGGAGGACCGGATGCCCGGCGAGCTGTCCGGTGGTGAGCAGCAGCGCGTCGCGATCGCCCGGGCGTTCGTCAACCGCCCGATGCTGCTGATCGCGGACGAGCCCACCGGCAACCTCGACCCGCAGAACTCGGTCGGCATCATGAAGCTGCTCGACCGCATCAACCGCACCGGCACCACGGTGCTGATGGCCACCCACGACCAGGCCATCGTCGACCAGATGCGCAAGCGCGTCATCGAGCTCGACAAGGGGCTGCTGGTCCGCGACCAGGCCCGCGGCGTCTACGGGTACCAGCACTGACCGCTCGGCGCTGAACCCGTGGGCCGTCCGCCCGCCTCCTCCGACCAGCAGTACCGACCCTGGAGTTGTTGAACGCATGCGCGCCCAGTTCGTCCTGTCGGAGATCGGTGTGGGTCTCCGCCGCAACCTGACGATGACCATCGCGGTCGTCGTCAGTGTCGCGCTTTCCCTCGCCCTCGCCGGTGCCTCCCTCCTGGTCCGCGACCAGGTCAACTCCATGAAGGGGTACTGGTACGACAAGGTCGAGGTGAGCATCTACTTCTGCACCAAGGCCGACGCCCGGAACTCGCCCCAGTGCGACAAGGGCGCGGCCACGGACCAGCAGATCGCCGACATCAAGACCCAGCTGGACAAGATGGACTCGGTGGTCCAGACCTCGACCTTCGAGAACTCCACCGAGGCGTACAAGCACTGGAAGGAGATGAACCCGGACAACCCGCTCATCTCTGTCCTCGGCCCGGACGCCATCCCGCAGTCCTGGCGGGTCAAGCTGAAGGACCCGACCAAGTACGACGTCATCCAGAGCGCCTTCGCCGGCAAGCCGGGCGTCAAGTCGGTCGAGGACCAGCGGAAGATCCTGGAGAACCTCTTCGGCCTGCTGAACGGCCTCCAGACGGCGGCCTTCGTGATCATGGTGCTGATGCTCTTCGTCGCCCTGCTGCTGATCGTCAACACCGTCCGGGTGTCGGCGTTCAGCAGGCGGCGCGAAACCGGCATCATGCGCCTGGTCGGCGCCTCCAACTTCTATGTGCAGATGCCGTTCATCGCGGAGGCCGCGTTCTCCGCGCTGCTCGGCGCGGTGATGGCCTCCGGCCTGCTGCTCGGCGGGCACTTCTTCGTCCAGAACTGGCTGGCCGAGCGGGTGCAGTTCATCCACTTCATCGGCCTCTCCTCGGTGCTCGCGGTGATCCCGCTGCTGGTCGTGGTGGGTATGGGCATGGCCGGCATCGCGGCCTTCTTCACCCTCCGCAAGTACCTGAAGGTCTGACCGGACCGCGCTCCGGACGACCGGGCGGCCCCGGACGGCACTGCGCCGTCCGGGGCCGCCCGCGTTCCGCCGCCGTCCGTTCCGCCCCTCCCGGTTCCGGCCTGCGCCTAGACTCCGGTGCCATGCCCGTCTCTCCCCGTGCGACCCGTCAGGCGGCCACCCTCGGCCTGGTGTTCGGCGTGGTCCTGCTGGCCGGGGCCGCCACCGGCGCCTGGGGCGAGCAGGACGCGGCGGCCCGCCCGCCGTCGGTGGACACCGCCCAGGCCGTGGCCGCGCCCCTCGGGGCCGGCCAGGACCCGGCCGGCGCGAACCTCTCCGAGCAGCAGGCCGAGCATCTGATCGGCGCCACCGGGGACCGCTGGGGCGCGTACTACAGCGCCCAGGAGTACGCCGAGTTCAGCCAGGGCCTGGACGGCCGCTACCTGGGCGTGGGCCTGTCGGTCGGCCGGGGCGAGGACGGCGTCACCACCGTCTCCCAGGTGCTGCCCGCCGGTCCGGCGGCCGCCGCCGGGATCGCGGTCGGCGACCGGCTGCTGCGGATCGGCGAGGACGAGGCCGACCGGCTGCCGGTCACCGAGGTGGTCGCCCGGCTGCGCGGACGCGAGGGCGCCGAGCGGCAGGCGGGCTCGGAGGTGGTGCTGGAGCTGCGGCGGGGCGAGGACGGGGTCCGCGAGGTCCGGCTGCGCCGGGCGCTGCTGGACAGCCAGCAGGTGACCGTCGAGCACCTGGCCGGAGGCGTGGTGCGGATCGCCGTCCGGGCCTTCACCTCCGGCGTGGCCGAGCAGGTGCGCGCCGCCGTGCGCGGCGCGCGCGCCGGGGTGGTGCTCGACCTGCGCGGCAACTCCGGCGGACTGGTCGAGGAGGCCGTCGGCACCGCCGGGGTCTTCCTGGACGGCGGCCCGGTCGGCTCCTACCAGGACCGCGGCGGCACCCGCGAGCTCACCGCCCCGCCCGGCGGCGACCAGCGCAGCCCGCTGGTGGTGCTGGTGGACGGCGGCACCATGAGCGCCGCCGAACTGCTCACCGGCGCCCTCCAGGACCGGGGCCGGGCCGTGGTGGCCGGCGCCAGGACCTTCGGCAAGGGCACCGTGCAGCAGCCCAGCCGGCTCGCCGACGGCGCCGTGCTGGAACTCACCGTCGGCCGCTACTACACCCCGGCCGGACGCTCCCCGGAGGGCGCCGGGCTGGCCCCGGACGTCCCGGCGGACGCCGCGGAGGACGCGGACGCGCTCGCCCTGCGGGTGCTCGCCGGTCTCGGCAGCCGTACGTAAAGGGGCTGCTGGAAGACGGCCGGAGGTGCGAGAATGACGGCGCTATGGCAAAGGAAACCGGACACAAGCTGATCGCGCAGAACAAGAAGGCGCGACACGAGTACACCATCCTCGACACCTACGAGTGCGGCCTCGTGCTCACCGGGACCGAGGTGAAGTCACTGCGCGAGGGGCGGGCGAACCTGGTCGACGGCTACGCCTACATCCAGAACCACGAGGCGTGGATCGACAACGTCTTCATCCCCGAGTACACCCAGGGGACGTGGACCAACCACGCGGCCCGGCGCAAGCGCAAGCTGCTGCTGCACCGGATGGAGATCCAGAAGATCGAGACGAAGGTCCGCGACGCCGGCCACACCCTCGTCCCGCTCTCGCTGTACTTCAAGGACGGCCGGGTGAAGCTCGAACTGGCCCTCGCGGTCGGCAAGAAGCTCTACGACAAGCGGCAGACCCTGCGCGAGAAGCAGGACACCCGCGAGACGGCGCGCGCCGTGGCGGCCGCCCGGCGGCGCCAGAGTTAATCGGCTGGACCCCCGCTGGTCGCCTCGCGTAGGATGGCGCCAGCAACAAGGACGGTCACCGTCCGCGCTGTTTCTCAAAAAAACATGGGGATGATCGGTTTCGACAGGGGATGTTGAAACAGGGGAAGCGAGCCGAGGAACGCGGCAATGATCTCGTTAACCACGTGTCGCAAAAAAATAATCGCCAACTCTAAGCGCGATTCCCAGCAGTTCGCTCTCGCTGCCTAATTAAGCACCGATAGCGCTTGGGTGTCAGACCGGGGAGTTCCCGACCCGGACCCTGGCATAATCTAGGGAACTCAACCGTCCACCCGGGCTGCGGGGGTGGAGGGGAAATCAAACAGCAGCTGGGCCTGTTGGCGGCTTGTCCGCGTGACTGCCAGGGCCGAGAAAAGCACAGCGGACTGCGCTCGGAGAAGCCCTGAATTAACTCCACTGGACCCGGGTTCGATTCCCGGCATCTCCACCACCCCATGTTCACAGTGAAGGCCGTCCACCGCGTTGCGGAGGGCGGCCTTCACGTTTCCCCCGGCCTGGGCGTAGGATCGTCCGTCCGCTCGTTTCCCGGAGCGGGATTCCGCCGCAACCACCGAGGCCATGCAGAGCAACACGGACACCACTGCCACCGACCACGAGACCGTGCGCGCGCGCGAGATCGCCGGTGAGCAACGCCACCTCGACACCGTCTACCACCGTCTGGAGGAGAAGCTCGCCGAGGCCGAGTACATCCTCGAGGACGCCGCCAAGCGGGTGCACGTCGGTACTCCGGGCGCGCTCGCCGAGCGCGATGCCCAGGTCTACCGGGCCGGCGCGCATCTCCAGCGGCTCAACAACGAGTTCGAGGACTTCCTGTTCGGCCGGGTCGACCTCCAGCAGGCCGATGCCCCGGAGGAGCACGGCATCCCCTCGAACACCCCGCTCGACCCCGCCGACCCGGCCGTCGCCGAGAGCCTGCACATCGGCCGGCTCGGCGTGCTGGACGCCGAGTTCGGCCCGCTGGTGATCGACTGGCGGGCGCCCGCCGCCGCGCCGTTCTACCGGTCCACCCCGCTGGAGCCCGGCCGGGTCCTCCGGCGCCGGGTGATCCGCTCCAAGGGCCGCAAGGTGATCGGGGTCGAGGACGACCTGCTCCGCCCCGACCTCACCCCGACCCTCGACGGCGAGGAACTGCCGGTGGTCGGCGACGGCGCGCTGATGGCCTCGCTCGGACGCGCCCGCAGCCATTCGATGCGCGACATCGTCTCCTCCATCCAGAAGGAGCAGGACGAGGTCATCCGCGCCGCCGCGGCCGGGGCCACCCTGGTCACCGGCGGCCCCGGCACCGGCAAGACGGCCGTCGCGCTGCACCGCGCCGCCTTCCTGCTCTACCAGGACCGCCGCCGGTACGCCGGGGGCATCCTGGTGGTCTCGCCGACCCCGCTGCTGGTCTCCTACACCGAGGGCGTGCTGCCCTCGCTCGGCGAGGAGGGCCAGGTCGCCATCCGCGCGGTCGGCTCGCTGGTCGACGGCATCGAGGCCGGCACCTACGACACTCCGCGGGCGGCCCGGATCAAGGGCTCGGCCCGGATGGTCCAGCTGCTGCGCCGGGCCGCCAGGGCGACCCTGGAGCTGCGCGCCCCGCAGGAGCTCAAGGTGGTCGCCCGCGGCGAGGTGCTGCGGCTGGACGCGGGCCGGCTCAGGACCGTGCGCGGCAATGTCGTCGGCTCCGGCGGCACCCCGCTCAACCTGCTCCGCCCGCGGGCCCGCCGGCTGCTGCTGGACGCGCTCTGGCAGGAGGCCGTCCGCGACCTGCCCAGGCCGGCCGACCACTACGCCCGGGAGCGGCGCCAGGAGGAGAAGGAGGCCTTCGACGAGTACGTCTCGGACGAGGCGCCGTTCCTGGCCTTCCTGGACGCCTGGTGGCCCGCGGTCACCCCGCGCCGGGTGCTCGGGACCCTGAAGCAGTCCCGGCACACCAACCGGATCGCCCGCGGCGCGATCACGCCGGAGGAGTCGAAGGTGCTGGCCGCCTCCTGGCGGCACCTGTCCGAGCACGGCGAGGGCGAGCTGTCGGCGCACGACGTGGCGCTGGTGGACGAGCTCCAGCTGCTGCTCGGCGAGCCGGCCAGGCCGAAGTTCCGCGAGGTCGACGCGGCGGACCTGCTGACCGGCCTGGACGAGGTCACCACCTTCGCCGACCGGAACGCCCGGCAGCGGGAGGTGCCGGCCGAGCGCACCGAGTACGCCCATGTGATCGTGGACGAGTCGCAGGACCTCACCCCGATGCAGTGGCGGATGATCGGCCGCCGGGCCCGGACGGCCACCTGGACCATCGTCGGCGACCCGGCGCAGTCCTCCTGGCCGTTCCCGCAGGAGGCCCAGGCCGCGCTGGACGAGGTGCTGTCCGGCAAGCCGCGCCGCCGCTACACGCTGACCGTGAACTACCGGAACCCGGCCGAGATCGCCGAGGTGGCGGCCAAGGTGCTGGCGCTGGCCGCGCCGGGCACCCCGTCGCCGAGCGCGGTGCGGCACGTGGGCGTCGAGCCGAGGTTCGCGGCCGTCACCGACCCCTCGCCGGAGGTCTTCGGCGCGGCAGCCCGGGCCGAACTGGAGCTGCTGCTGGGCGAGGTGGACGGCACGGTGGCCCTGGTGGTGCCGATGGACCGGCGGGCCGAGGCGGCCCGCTGGACCGAGGGGCTGGGCGAGCGGGTGGTGACCCTGGGCAGCCTGGAGGCCAAGGGCCTGGAGTACGACGCGACCGTGGTGGCCGACCCGACCGGGATCGCCGGCGAGTCGGAGGCGGGCCTGCGGGTGCTGTACGTGGCGCTCACCCGGGCGACCCAGCGGCTGACCGTGCTGTCCGGGCCGGACGACCTGCCCGACGCGGCCGGGACGCCCGCGCTGCTGCGCGGCTGAGCGCGCCGCCGTCCGCCCGAGCGGGCGTCTGACGGAGTGTGACGGCCGGCCCGCCCGGACCGGCCGTCACCGGGCCGCCGGACCGCTGCACGGGGACGGTGGCGGAGCACCGCAGGAGCACGAAGAAGGCCCCTCACCCGGTGGGTGAGGGGCCTTCAGAAGCTACGACACCGACCCGCCATGCTCGCCTCGCGGCAAGTGGTCCCTCGAAGGGACGAAGGTTGGGCCCGGGGGCTTGGATCGAGCCGGTGTCCCGTCCAATGTAACGCATCGGGCGCCGGAGGCAAGAAGTTGTCGGGTCCGCACACTCAATGAACGTTATTTCTGACTACGCCCTGGTAGGTGCGACGATCGAGGTCTAGCATGCGCAGGCGAGGGACTTCAACAAACTGTTGAACTCGCGGACGGACAGACGGAAGAAGGAACGTCGATGGCGACGGTGCCCAGTGTCTCCAACTCGATCACGGTGCGGCTGGAGGTCCCGGCCACGGGCAACGCCGTCAGCGCGATCACCACGGCGGTGGAGTCCTCCGGCGGCTCGGTGACCGGCCTCGACGTCACGGCCTCCGGCCTGGAGGCGCTCCGGATCGACGTGACCGTGGCCGCCGCCTCGGTGGCGCACGGCGAGGAGATCGTCGAGAAGCTCCGGACCATCGACGGCGTCACGATCGGCAAGGTCTCGGACCGAACCTTCCTGATGCACCTCGGCGGCAAGATCGAGATGTCCTCGAAGCTGCCGATCCGCAACCGTGACGACCTCTCGATGATCTACACCCCGGGTGTCGCCCGGGTCTGCATGGCGATCGCCGAGAACCCCGAGGACGCCCGCCGCCTCACCATCAAGCGCAACAGCGTCGCCGTGGTCACCGACGGCTCCGCGGTGCTGGGCCTGGGGAACATCGGTCCGGCCGCCGCGCTGCCGGTCATGGAGGGCAAGGCGGCCCTGTTCAAGCGCTTCGCCGGGATCGACGCCTGGCCGATCTGCCTGGACACTCAGGACACCGACGAGATCGTGGCCATCGTCAAGGCGATCGCCCCGGGCTTCGCCGGCATCAACCTGGAGGACATCTCCGCGCCGCGCTGCTTCGAGATCGAGGCCCGGCTGCGCGAGGCCCTGGACATCCCGGTCTTCCACGACGACCAGCACGGCACCGCGATCGTGGTGCTGGCGGCGCTGATGAACGCGCTCAAGGTGGTCGGCAAGGAGATCTCCGAGATCCGGGTGGTGATGTCGGGCGCCGGCGCCGCCGGCACCGCGATCCTCAAGCTGCTGATGGCGGCGGGCGTCGAGCACGCCACCGTGGCGGACGTGCGGGGCGTGGTCCACCAGGGCCGCGACGACCTCAACGACAACCTGCGCTGGATCGCCGACCACACCAACCGCTCGGGCCGCACCGGCAGCCTCAAGGAGGCCGTGGCGGGCGCCGACGTCTTCATCGGCGTCTCGGCCCCGAACCTGCTGGACGGCGAGGACCTGGCCACCATGGCCGGGGACGCGATCGTCTTCGCGCTGGCCAACCCGGACCCGGAGGTCGACCCGGCGGTGGCCCGGCAGACCGCCGCGGTGGTCGCCACCGGCCGCAGCGACTTCCCGAACCAGATCAACAACGTGCTGGTCTTCCCGGGCGTCTTCCGCGGCCTGCTGGACGCCCAGAGCCGCACCGTCAATACCGAGATGATGATCGCCGCCGCCCGGGCGCTGGCCGCCACCGTCGGTGACGACGAGCGCAACCCGAACTACATCATCCCCAGCGTGTTCCACAAGGACGTGGCCAAGACCGTGGCCGCCGCCGTTCGGGACGCCGCCCTGGCCGCCGCCTCGGAGGCGCCCGCGCCGTCCCGTCCGACCCCGGGCATCGTCGGCACGCTCGACACCGCGTCCTTCCCCGCTGTGCGGCTCTGACCTCGGAATCCTTCGACGGGCCCCTGCGCCGGGCCCGGCATCCGGCTTCCGCGGCGCTGCCCGCGCGGTGACGTGGATCGATCAAATGACCGATTAACGGTCGTACCCGCCCATTCCCGCCCCGAACCCTTGCGACACAAGGGCGAGGGGCGTGTTTGGGCTTGTCGGACCTAGGGCGTACGGTAGCCCTGCACGGGGCAGGCGTGTCCGACAAGTACGGAACGTCCCCCTGGTCTTCCGGCGCGTCGTCCCGACCGCCGCCCGCGCCCGGTCCGCCGGAGCCGACGGAGCGTCACACCTCCGGCGGGCGGGCGCTGTTCGGGTCGTTCCGCCGGGGCCCGATTGGCTTTCTCGGGGCCGGTCGGGGCAGGATTCGTATCCGGGCAGGCAGGCGGGCCTTCGAAGGCACGGCGCGCGGCACTGGGTGCGGACCCGGCCCGCGACCACGCATTGCCTGCATGAGCACAGTGTGCGGACCCGCGGCCCATCGGGGTGCCTCCCGTTGGGAGTACCGACGGGCCCCGGCACACCGCAAGCGAACAGACCACAGGAGTACACATGAACCGCAGTGAGCTGGTGGCCGCGCTGTCCGAGCGCGCCGAGGTGACCCGCAAGGACGCCGACGCCGTTCTGGCCGCCTTCGCCGAGATCGTCGGCGAGGTCGTCGCCAAGGGCGACGAGAAGGTCACCATCCCCGGTTTCCTGACCTTCGAGCGCACCCACCGCGCGGCCCGCACCGCCCGCAACCCGCAGACCGGCGAGCCGATCCAGATCCCCGAGGGCTACAGCGCCAAGGTGAGCGCCGGCTCCAAGCTGAAGGAAGCCGCCAAGGGCGTCTGAACAACCCCTTGAACGCCCGGGAGGCCGGGTCCCCCTCGTGGGGACCCGGCCTCCTGCCGTTGTCCGGGGGCCCCGGCGGCCCCGGAGGGCCGCCGGACGCACCGGTCAGGCGTCGACGAGCTCGCTGCTCGGCTCGCCGGCGGCCACCGCGGGCAGCTCGCCCGGCAGCTCGACGTGGGCGCCGAGGTCGCGCAGCTTGTCCATGAAGTTCTCGTAGCCGCGGTTGATCAGGTCGATGCCGTGCACGGTCGAGGTGCCCTCGGCCGCCAGCGCCGCGATCAGGTACGAGAAGCCGCCGCGCAGGTCCGGGATGACCAGCTCGGAGCCGATCAGCTTGGACGGGCCGGAGACCACCGCGGAGTGCTGGAAGTTCCGGGCGCCGAAGCGGCACGGGGTCGCGCCCAGGCACTCGCGGTAGAGCTGGATGTGCGCGCCCATCTGGTTCAGCGCGCCGGTGAAGCCCAGCCGCGACTCGTACACCGTCTCGTGGACGATGGACAGGCCGGTGGCCTGGGTCAGCGCGACGACCAGCGGCTGCTGCCAGTCGGTCTGGAAGCCGGGGTGCACGTCGGTCTCCAGGGCGATCGCCTTGAGCTCGCCGCCCGGGTGCCAGAAGCGGATGCCCTCGTCGTCCACCTCGAAGGCGCCGCCGACCTTCCGGAAGGTGTTGAGGAAGGTCATCATCTCCAGCTGGCGGGCGCCGCGGACGTAGATGTCGCCCCTGGTGGCCAGCGCCGCGCAGGCCCAGGAGGCGGCCTCCAGCCGGTCCGGCAGCGCCCGGTGGTTGTAGCCGCCCAGCTCGTCGACACCGGTGATGAGAATGGTGCGGTCGGTGCCCAGGGTGATGATCGCGCCCATCTTCTGCAGCACGCAGATCAGGTCGACGATCTCCGGCTCGATGGCCGCGTTGCGCAGCTCGGTGACGCCCTCGGCGAGGACGGCGGTGAGCAGCACCTGCTCGGTCGCGCCGACCGACGGGTAGGGCAGCTCGATCCTGGTGCCGCGCAGCCGCTGCTGGGCGACCAGGTAGGTGCCCTGCGGGTGCTTCTCGATGGTGGCGCCGAACTGGCGCAGCACCTCGAAGTGGAAGTCGACCGGACGGCCGCCGATGTCGCAGCCGCCCAGGCCCGGGATGAAGGCGTGGCCGAGGCGGTGCAGCAGCGGGCCGCAGAAGAGGATCGGGATGCGCGAGGAGCCGGCGTGCGCGTCGATGTCGGCGACGTTGGCGCTCTCCACGTGCGAGGGGTCGAGGATCAGCTCGCCGTCCTCGTCGCCGGTGCGCACGGTCACGCCGTGGAGCTGCAGCAGGCCGCGGACCACCTTGACGTCGCGGATGTCCGGGACGTTGCGCAGTCTGCTGGGGCCCTGGCCGAGCAGGGCCGCGACCATGGCCTTGGGGACCAGGTTCTTCGCACCGCGGACGCGGATCTCGCCTTCGAGCGGGTTTCCGCCGTGGACCAGCAGGACGTCGTCGGTCATCGTTCTCGCAATCCGGGGTGCCAGAGGAGTGGGGCGGGCTCGGCGACGAGCCAGGCGGTGGAGCATTTCACGGGCGCGTCGGGCCCCCGGTGTGACCGAGTCGGCACCGTGGAGGGGCGTCCACCATCAGTAGATGGTAGTGGTCGTGCCGATGGTTCCTGTGAGCCTCTCCCGTGATGGTGCTCTCCCCGGGCCCGGGGGGCGCGCCGGTGCGTCCGTACGGGTGTTCGTGGCGGGCGGGGCCGGGTGGCCGCGGCGGTCGCCGTTTCGGGTGCCGCCGGCGGGGGTTCTGCGGGATCATGTGAGGCATGACGGCGGCCCATTCGCACGGAGGCCGGTCCCACACCGGCCGACTGCTCGTCGCGACGCCCGTGCTCACCGACCCGAACTTCGCCCGGGCGGTGGTGCTCCTCCTCGACCACGACGTCGAGGGGGCGCTCGGTGTCGTGCTGAACCGGCCGACGCCGGTCGAGGTCGGCAGTGTGCTGGACGGCTGGGGGGTGCTGGTCGGCCTGCCCGCGGTGGTGTTCCAGGGCGGGCCGGTGGCGCTGGACTCGGCGCTCGGCCTGGCGGTGGCGCCGGGGGAGCCGGGCACCGGGGAGCCGCTCGGCTGGCGCCGGGTGCACGGCGCGATCGGCCTGGTGGACCTGGAGGCGCCGCCCGAGGTGCTGGCCGGGGAGCTCGGGGCGCTGCGGATCTTCGCCGGCTACGCGGGCTGGGCGCCCGGGCAGCTGGAGTCGGAGATCTCCACCGGCGCCTGGTACCTGGTGGACTGCGAGCCCGGGGACATCTCCAGCCCGGAGCCGGAGCGGCTGTGGCGCGCGGTGCTGCGGCGCCAGCGCGGGCCGCTGGCGCTGCTGGCGACCTATCCGGACGATCCGACCCTGAACTGAATCCGGCTCGGAATCGAAGGTGCGCCGTCACGGCGGCGCCGCGACACTGGCCCGCTTCTCCGGGGCGCCCATAGACTTGGCACTCATGAGCACTCTTGAGCCCGAGCGCGGCCTCGGCACCGGCACCCTGGTCGAGCCCGTCCCGCAGGTGTCCCACGGGGACGGCGACCACGAGCGCTTCGCGCACTACGTCCAGAAGGACAAGATCATGGAGAGCGCGCTCTCCGGGTCCCCCGTGGTGGCGCTCTGCGGCAAGGTGTGGGTGCCCGGCCGCGACCCGAAGAAGTACCCGGTCTGTCCGATGTGCAAGGAGATCTACGACGGCATCGGCAAGCCGCAGGACGGGGACGGCGACAAGGGCAAGTAGCCTGCGTCCCCCTCGTTCCGCACACCACCGTTTTGCATGGTGCCGCGTTTCCCGAGTGGTCTATGCCACTGGTCGGGGTCGGGGCAGGATGGCGCAATGGACCTCATCCCTGCCCCCGTGAGTTCCGTCCGTCTCCCGGACCAGGACTTCCCGCTCGACCGGACGACCACCCTGACCGCGCCGCCCGAGCTGGCCGGGGCCGAACGGTGGCTGCGTTCCTCGCTGACCGCCGCCACCGGCCTGCCGCTTGCCCCGGGGCGGCCCGGCGAGGGCGTCGAACTGCTCCTCGACCCGGCGCTCCCCGGTGAGGCGTACCGGCTCTCGGTGCGCCCCGGCCACGCGGTGATCACCGCCGGCGGTCCGGCCGGCGCGCTCTGGGGCGCCCAGACGCTGCGCCGGCTGCTCGGCCCGGACGCCTACCGGCGCGCGCCGCTGCGACCGTCCGGCTGGGTGCTGCCCGGCGTCGATCTCACGGACGCGCCGAGGTTCGGCTGGCGCGGGGCGCTGCTGGACGTCGCCCGGCACTTCCTGCCCAAGTCCGACGTGCTGCGCTTCGTCGACCAGCTGTCGGCGCACAAGCTCAATGTGCTGCACCTGCACCTGACCGACGACCAGGGCTGGCGGGTGGAGATCAAGCGCTACCCCGGGCTCACCGAGCGGGCGTCCTGGCGCGAGCGCTCGATGGTCGGCTACCGGTCCGCCGGGCGCCGTGACGACCGCCCGCACGGCGGCTTCTACACCCAGGACGACCTGCGCGAGATCGTCGCCTACGCGGCCGAACGGGCCGTCACGGTGGTGCCCGAGATCGACCTGCCGGGCCACACCCAGGCCGCCGTCGCCGCCTACCCCGAGCTGGGCAACACCGATGTGGTGGACACCGGGGCGCTCGGGGTGTGGACCGACTGGGGGGTCAGCCACAACGTGCTCAACCCCTCCGAGGCCACCCTGCGGTTCTTCGAGGGCGTGCTGGAGGAGGTCCTGGAGATCTTCCCGTCCGAGTTCGTCCACCTCGGCGGCGACGAGTGTCCGAAGGAGCAGTGGAAGGACAGCGCGGCCGCGCAGGCGCGGATCCGCGAGCTGGGCCTGAGCAACGAGGACGAGCTGCAGAGCCACATCATCCGGCACTTCGACCGCTGGCTGGCCGAGCGCGGCCGCCGGCTGATCGGCTGGGACGAGATCCTGGAGGGCGGCCTCGCCCCGGGCGCCGCCGTGTCCTCCTGGCGCGGCTACGGCGGCGGGATGGCCGCCGCGCAGGCCGGGCACGACGTGGTGATGTGCCCCGAGCAGCACGTCTACCTGGACCACCGGCAGGCGCCGGGGGAGCAGGAGCCGATCCCGGTCGGCTTCGTGCGCACCCTGGAGGACGTCTACCGGTTCGAGCCGGTGCCGGCCCAGCTCGACGAGGAGGCGGCGCGCAGGGTGATCGGCACCCAGGCGAACCTGTGGAGCGAGTTCATGGACAGCGCCCGGGACATCGACTACCGGGCCTTCCCCCGGCTCGCGGCCTTCGCCGAGGTCGCCTGGTCCGCGCTGCCCGCGGACCCGGCCGCCCGCGACTTCGCCGGCTTCGAACAGCGGCTGGCCGGCCATCTGGAGGTGCTGGACGCGCTCGGCGTCGAGTACCGCCCGGCCGGCGGGCCGCACCCGTGGCAGACCCGGCCGGGAGTGCAGGGCCGGCCGATCGACGGACCCCCGCCGGCGGTCTGAACCGGACGGCCGCGGGAACTTCCGGGCGGTCGTCGGACGTCAAGAACAGATGAACATCCGTCCCGGTCCGAACCGGACCGGGGCGGATACCGCCCGGTATCGGTCCCAATCGGGCAGTACCGTTCGCCTGTCCCGAAATGATCATCGAGCATTGTGTGCCAGAGTTGCCCAACCCGGCCCGATCGCCCGTACCCTACGGGCCAGGCCGGGCTGCCGGAGCGGACACCCCGGTCCAGGGGCCGCGGGCGGCAGGCGATCGATGAGCAAGTGGAGCACGGTGGGACCCAGGTGAACCGGACGATCATGCTGCCGGCCTCCCTCGACGAGGCCGTCGAAGCGCTGGCCGCTCACCCGGCCGCGGTGCCGGTGGCCGGCGCCACCGACCTGATGGAGGCCGTCAACGCCGGACGCCTCCGCCCCGCCTCGCTGGTCGGCCTCGGCCGGATCACCGAACTCCGCGGCTGGCGCTACGAGGACGGCGGCACCGCGGTCCTCGGCGCCGGGCTGACCCACGCCCGGATGGACCGCCCGGACTTCGCCGCCCTGATCCCCGCGCTCGCCGACGCCGCCCGCACCGCCGGCCCCCCGCAGGTCCGCAACGTCGGCACCCTCGGCGGCAACATCGCCACCGCCGCCCCGGCCGGGGACACCCTGCCGGTGCTCGCGGCGCTGGAGGCCAGCGTCACCCTGGCCCGGGCCGGCGCCACCCGCGAGGTCCCGGTCAGCCACCTGTTGACCGGTCTCGACCCGCTGCGGCCCGGCGAACTGCTCACCTGGGTACGGGTCCCGCTGCTGCACGCCCCGCAGGTCTTCCTCAAGGCCACCGGCCGCAGCGGCCCGGCCCGCGCCACCGCCTCCGTCGCCCTCGTCCTGGACCCGGCCCGGCGCGCCGTCCGCTGCGCCGTCGGCGCCGTCGCCCCGGTGCCGCTGCGGCCCCTGGAGGCCGAGGCCTGGGTGGCGGGCTGCATCGACTGGGACGGTTCGCGGGAGATCGACCCCGCCGCGACCGCCGCCTTCGGCGAGTACGTGGCCGCGGCCTGCGTCCCCGACGGCTACGGCGCGGAGGGCGCCTGGGAGGCCGTCACCGAGGGGCCGAGCGCGGCCGCCGTCCGTCTGCGGCGTACCGTAGCGGTGCTGGCCCGCCGGGCACTGGGAAGGGCGCTCAAGTGACCACAGACCACCCCATCGAGGCCCTGGACGCGGGGCTGCTCGACCACGCGCACGACCACGCGCCGCAGGTCAGCCGGGAGCTGCGGCCGACCACCTCGTACACCCTGCGGGTCAACGGCTTCGAACGGCCCGTCACGGACGCCTGGATCGGCGAGAGCCTGCTCTACGTGCTGCGCGAGCGGCTGGGCCTGGCCGGCGCCAAGGACGGCTGCGAGCAGGGCGAGTGCGGGGCCTGCTCGGTGCAGGTCGACGGCCAGCTGGTGGCCGGCTGCCTGGTGCCCGCCGCGCTCGCCCAGGACAGCGAGATCAACACCGTCGAGGGCCTGTCGGCCGGCGGCGGCGCCAGCGACGTCCAGCAGGCACTGGCCGAGTCCGGCGCGGTGCAGTGCGGCTACTGCGTGCCCGGCCTGGCGATGGCCGTGCACGACCTGCTCCAGCGCAACCACCGGCCCACCGAGGTCGAGGCGCGCCAGGCGCTGTGCGGCAACCTCTGCCGGTGCACCGGCTACCGGGGCGCGCTGGCCGCCGTGCAGACCGTCGCCGACGCGCGCGCGGCGGTGGCCGGGGCCGCGGAGGCGGCCGCCGAGGAGGCCGCGGCCACCCCGGCGGACCGGACCACCGCACCCGCCGCGGCCGTCCCCGAGCCGGTGCCCGCGGCCGCCCCCGCCGACCCCGGACCCCGGACCGCCGACCTCCCGGTCTACACCGAGGACACCTGGATCGAGCACGTCCCGCAGCCGCGCGCCGAGCAGGCCGGCACCCCGGTCGGCACCGGCACGGGGTACGGCGCCCCGGACGGGCACGGCGGGTCCGACGGACAGGCTGCTCCCGACCGGCACACCGCTCCCGGCGCCCCTGACGGCCGGGGGGGCTACGACGGGCAGGGCGGCTACGACAGCGGGGTGTACGACACCGCCGTGCTGGCCCCGGTCCGGGACGTCCCGGCGCAGCAGACCGACGGGTCCGGGTTCTACCCCGCCCAGGGCTACCCCGAGCAGCAGCCGTACCCCGGCGCGACTCCGGCGCACGGCACCTACCTGCCCGGGACCGGCTACCCCGACCAGGGCGGTTACCCGCAGCAGTCCGGCTACGACACCGCCTCGGCGTACGACGGCCCGGTCTACGAGACCCCCGCCACCCCCGCGCACGGCACGCCGTACGACCCCGCACCCCCGCACGGCGTCCCGGCCGAGGGCACCGCCCAGGCCGGCGTCCCGTACGGCGCCACCCCCGCCCACGGCATCCGGCTCCCCGAGGACGACCACGCATCATGACGTCGCCTACCGACATCGGCGCAGCACTCCAGCAGGACGGCGACGCGGGCGGCGCGACGGAGCCGTTCGGGCTGGGCAGCTCCCCGCTGCGCAGCGACGCCCTGCCCAAGGCGCTCGGCATCTACCCGTACGCCGCCGACCTGTGGGCCGAGGGCCTGCTGTGGGGCGCGGTGCTGCGCTCCCCGCACCCGCACGCCCGGATCCTCGGCATCGACACCTCGGCCGCGCTGGCCCTGCCCGGTGTGCACGCGGTGGTCACGGCCACCGACCTGCCGGCCGGTCCGGACGGCAGCCCGGACGGCGCGCCGTCCGGACCGATCGTCGCCGACCGCCCGGTGCTGGCCGCCGGGGTGGTCCGCCACCACGGCGAGCCGGTGGCCGCGGTCGCCGCCGACCACCCCGACACCGCCCGGCTCGCGGTCGGTCTGATCGTCGTCGAGTACGAGCCACTGGAGGCCGTCACCGACCCCGAGCAGGCCTTCACCGCCCCGCCGCTGCACCCGGACGGCAACCTCTTCCGCCATCTGCCGCTGCGCACCGGCGACCCGGAGGCGGCCGGCGAGATCATCGTCGAGGGCCTGTACCAGGTGGGCCGGCAGGACCCGGCCCCGCTCGGCGCCGAGGCCGGCCTGGCCGTGCCGCGCCCGGACGGCGGGGTCGAGCTGCACCTCTCCTCCACCGACCCGCACGGCGACCGGGACCGCACCGCCGCCTGCCTGGGCCTGGAGCCGGACCGGGTCCGGCTGGTGGTCACCGGCGTTCCCGGCGCCACCTCCGACCGCGAGGACCTCTCCTTCCAGGTCACCCTGGCGCTGCTGGCGCTGCGCACCGGCCGCCCGGTGAAGATGACGCTCACCCGCGAGGAGTCCTTCCACACCCACACCTCGCGCCACCCGGCGCTGCTGCGCTACCGCCACCACGCGGACGCCGACGGCACGCTGGTGAAGGTCGAGGCGCAGATCCTGCTGGACGGCGGCGCCTACGCGGACGTCTCGGCCGAGGCGCTGGCCGCCGCCACCGCCTTCTCGGTCGGCCCGTACAACTGCCCCAACGTCTTCGTGGACGCCTGGGCGGTGCGCACCAACAACCCGCCGGCCGGCCGGATGCGCGGCGAGGGCGCGCTGCAGGCGTGCTTCGCCTACGAGTCGCAGCTGGACCAGCTGGCCGCCCGGATCGGCGTGGACCCGGTGGAGGTCCGCCGGCGCAATGTGATGGCGACCGGGGACCCGCTGCCCACCGGACAGGCCGTCACCTGCCCGGCGCCGGTGACCGCGCTGCTGGACGCCGTGGCCGCGGAGCCGCTGCCGGCGCTGCCGGTGGACGACCCGGACGCCGAATGGCTGCTGCCGGGCGGGCCCGGCGGCGCGGGCGACCCGGCCGCGGTGCGGCGGGGGATCGGCTACGCGCTGGGCATGGTGCACATGCTGGGCGCCGAGGGCGAGGACGAGGTCGCCACCGCGACGGTGCGGGTCAGCGGCGACCACGCCACGGTGATCTGCTCGGCCGTCGACGCCGGCCAGGGCTTCGCCACGCTGGCCCGGCAGATCGTGCAGAGCGTGCTGGGCGTCAGCGAGGTGTACATCGCGCCCGCCGACAGCGACCAGGCGGTGGCCGGGCCGTCGGCCCGGGGCCGGCACACCTGGGTGTCCGGCGGTGCGGTCGAGCGGGCCGCGCTGATGGTCCGCCACCAGCTGCTCCAGCCGATCGCCGCCGACTTCGGGATGTCGGTGGAGCTGCTGCAGATCGCCGAGGGCAAGATCACCTCGTACGACGGGGTGCTCGGCATGCCGGTGGCCGAGGCGCTGGAGGGCAAGGAGCTGTGGGCGACCGCGCAGTGCCGCCCGCACCCGACCGAGCCGCTGGACGAGGCCGGGCAGGGCGACGCCTTCGTCTCCATCGCGTTCTGCGCGATGCGCGCGGTGGTGGACGTGGACATCGAGCTGGGCGCGGTCCGGGTGGTCGAGGTGACGGTGGCCCAGGAGGTCGGCCGGGCGCTGAACCCGCGGCAGATCGAGGACCGGATCGAGGCGGGGGTCGCCCAGGGCGTCGGCCTGGCGCTGCTGGAGGACCTCCGCACCGAGGGCGGTCTGCTGGCCAACCCCTCGCTGACCGGCTACCGATTGCCGACCGCGCTGGACACCCCGGAGATCCGGGTCGCCGCCCTGCTGGAGGAGCGTGACGTGGTGGCTCCGTTCGGGGCCAAGGCGGTCAGCGCGGTGCCGGCCGTGACCGCGCCGGCGGCGGTGGCCGCGGCGGTCCGGGCCGCCACCGGCCTGCCGGTGGGCCGGCTGCCGATCCGCCCGGAGGACGCCGTCGCCGGCTGAGCCGGTGGCACCGGGTGATTCCGCAGGATCTGCGGAATTACCCGGCATCCGCGCTTTTCCGCGGAAAGCACGACGAATTGCCGGGCGGCGCCCTTTTCGGGGCCGGACCGGCAATTCGTCTTTATGGAGGCCATGACGGGAATCGAACCCGTGTGCACCGCTTTGCAGGCGGTTCCCTAAACCACTCGGGCACACGGCCGTGGGGTGGGGCTGGTGGTGCGGCTGGAACTGCGGGTGCGCTCAGGCGCAGCGGCAGCAGCGACAGGCGCGACAACACCGGGGAGCGGTGGTGCAGGTGCGGGGCGCGAGGGCCGCCGTCTTCCTGTCCATGTCCGACTCCTGTCGTCGTTCGCCGTGTTGGTGAATTCAGTCTGGCGGAATGCCGGGCGCAGCGTCAATATCCTTCTGTAAATTCTGTGTGGCGGGATTCCCGACCGGGTGTGCTACGGTCGGTAACAGGTGGTCCTCGCGGCCGCCCCGGACGAGCGCGTCGTACCCGGTCACGACAAGACGGCGCAGTGACAGCGGCAACCAGGCCGCTGCCGACTGCGGAGGTACGACCGTCATGGCTTGGCTCGTTCTGATCATTTCCGGTGTCCTGGAGACGGTGTGGGCGGTGGCCCTGGAGAACTCCAAGGGCTTCTCCCGGCTGGTCCCGACCGTGGTGTTCGGTGTCGCGCTGGCGCTCTCGATGGGTGGCCTGGCGTACGCGATGCGCTCGATCCCGATCGGCACCGGCTACGCGGTCTGGGTCGGCATCGGCGCGGTGGGTACGGCGCTGTACGGCATGACCGTGCTCGGTGACGCGGCGACCCTGGCCCGGATCGGCTGCCTGCTGCTGATCGTCTCCGGCGTGGTGGGCCTGAAGGTGCTGCACTGAGCCCCGTGCCGAGCCGCCGCTGATCCTTCCGTCCTAGGGCCGGGGGAGGAGTGGAACTACGACCACGGTCAGGGGCCATCGGGCCAGATGCGCCTTACGATCATACGTATGACCACAGCCTCCCCCGTGTCGGCCGACACCGCCTCCGTTCCGATATCGACCGACCCCGGCGGAGGGGTCATGGGCGACCGCTTCCGGGCGCTGACCCTGGGCATCGTCTCGGTGGTCCTGGTGATCGCCTTCGAGGCGACGGCCGTCAACACCGCGATGCCGGTCGCCGCCGGCGAGCTCGACGGCTTCGGGCTGTACGCCTTCGCCTTCTCCGGCTACTTCACCACCACCCTGTTCGCCCTGGTCGTCTCCGGGCAGTGGTGCGACCGCAGCGGGCCGCTGCGGCCGCTGTTCACCGGTATCGCGGTGTTCGGCGCCGGCCTGCTGGTGGCCGGGGCGGCGCCCGGGATGTGGATCTTCGTGGGCGGCCGGGCGCTCCAGGGCCTCGGCGGCGGCCTGGTGATCGTCGCCCTGTACGTGGTGGTCGGCCGCGCCTACCCCGAGCGGCTGCGGCCCTCGGTCTTCGCGGCCTTCTCCGCGGCCTGGGTGCTGCCCTCGATCGTCGGCCCGCTGGTCGCCGGGGCGGTCACCCAGCACCTCGGCTGGCGCTGGGTCTTCCTCGCGGTGCCGGTGCTGATCCTGCTGCCGCTCGCGGTGATGGGCCCGGCGCTGCGCCGCTCGATGGGGGTCCCCCCGGCCGGAGGCGGGGGGAAGGAGCAGCCGCTGCTCGGGGGCGCCGCGTTCGACCGCCGCCGCACCGGGCTGGCCGCGATGGCCGCGGTCGGCGCCGGTCTGCTGCAGTACGCGGGCCAGCGGCTCGACCTGCCCGGTCTGCTGCCGGCCGCCGTGGGGGTGGCGCTGCTGCTCCCGGCGGTGCTGGGGCTGCTGCCGACCGGGACGCTGCGGGCCGGGCGCGGGCTGCCGACGGTGATCCTGCTGCGCGGGGTCGCGGCCGGGGCGTTCTTCGCGGCCGAGGCGTTCATCCCGCTGATGATGAGGACCGAGCGCGGTCTCTCGCCGACGCTGGCCGGCCTCACCCTCACCAGCGGTGGCCTGTCCTGGGCGCTGGGCTCCTGGATCCAGGGCCGGCCGGGGGCGGAGCGCTACCGGACGCTGATGATCCGCGGCGGTTTCGTGCTGACCGCGGTGGCCATCGCGGGCGCGGCGCTGGTGCTGGTCCCGGCGGTGCCCGCCTGGGTGGCGGCGGTGGCCTGGGGCGTCGGCGGGATCGGCATGGGCCTGGCGGTGGCGAGCATCAGCGTGCTGATGATGAAGCTGTCCACGCCGGAGGACGCCGGGGCCAACTCGGCCTCGCTCCAGGTGAGCGACGCGCTGGGCAATGTGCTGCTGATGGGTCTGGCGGGGGTGCTGTTCGGGGCGCTGGGCGGTGGCTCGGTGGCCGCCGTCCACGACGGCGCCGCGGGCGCCGGCTCGACCGGCGCCTTCGCGGTGATCTTCCTGGTCATGGCCGGGGTGGCGCTGCTCGGCGCCCTGGTCTCCGGCCGGGTCCGCAAGGCCGCCTGAGCCGGGGCCGACGACTCCCGCCCCGAGGCCCTCACGCAGGAGCGGGCGACAATCAGAAGGTCTCCCAGCCCCCGGCCGGTGCCTGGCCGGGGGCGAGGCCCTGCAGCTTGCGCAGCAGCGCCGGCTCCTGGGCGTCCAGCCAGTCGACCAGCTGGCGGAAGGACACCATCCGCACCTCGGGACGGTCGGCGATCGCCTTGATCACCTCTTCGACGGCGTTCATGTAGATGCCGCCGTTCCACTCCTCGAAGTGGTTGCCGATGACGAACGGGGCGCGGTTGGTGGTGTAGGCGCGCTCGAAGCCCATCAGGTAGGCGTCCCGGGCCTGGGTCTGGAAGCCGGGGTGGAGCGCCGGGTCGGCCTTGGTGTTGCTGCCGCACTGGTTGAACATGATGTTGTAGTCCATCGACAGCACCTGGAAGGTGTGCCCGGGGAAGGGGATGGACTGCAGCGGGAGGTCCCAGAGCGCGCCGCCCTGGATCTTCTGCGGCCACACCTGGGTCCCGTTGCCGCTGCTGTCGTAGCGCCAGCCGCGCCGGACGGCGGTGGGCAGCAGGTTGCGCTGGCCCTCCAGGCAGGGGGTGCGGCTGCCGATCAGCTCCTTGCGGTAGTCGAAGGGCAGCGCCGGCAGGTCGGTGAAGCCGGTGTTGGTCCGCCAGTTCGTGACGAAGCCCATCGCCTGCTCGATCTCGCTGTCCCACTCCTCGGCGGACCACTGGCCGACGCCGTTGGCGCCGCAGAAGTGCCCATTGAAGTGGGTGCCGATCTCGTGCCCCTCCAGCCAGGCGGCGTGCAGGTTCTCCAGGGTGTCGTGGATGTGCTGATCGCTGAGGTAGCCGATGTCGGAGGCGCCGACCTTGTGCTGCGGCGGGCGGTAGAGGTCCTTCTTCGCCTCGGGCAGCAGGTAGAGGCCGCTGAGGAAGAAGGTCATGGACGCGTTGTGCTCCCGGGCGAGCCGGCGGAAGCGGGCGAACAGGCCGTTGTCGAGCTCGGCGGCGCCGTCCCAGGAGAGGACGACGAACTGGGGCGGGCGCTGGCCGGGCCGCAGCGGTTCGAGGCTGGGCTGGTTCGGCTGCGGGCCGGTGTCCGAGGTGGAGCCGTCGCCGATCAGGGTGACCGGGGGCTTGGCGGCCTCGGTCGGGGTCGTCGCGTGGTCCTCGGCCGGGGTGGCCGGGACCGGGGCCGGAGTGGTCGCCTGTCCGCCGTCGGGATCGGTCCGGCTCGCGCAGCCCGCGGCGAGGCTGGCGGCGCCGGCGGCACCCGCGGCCAGCAGGGTGCGGCGGGAGAGGGCGTCCATGGTCACTCCGTTCGTGGGGCGTGCGCGGGGGCGGGGCACGGCAGGCGCGCGCGACCGTCCGCCGGACCGGGGTCCGGTGGGACAAGTGCGGTGATAGGCCTGTGAACGGGGTCAGCATGGCATGTGATCGGAAGCGGTCAACGCTTCACCACGAACGGTCGGAACTCATCGCCCGAAGGATGCAACCGTGATGACGTTCCTGAGTGTCAGATGAAGAGATCGTCGCTGCATCGGACAACCGCCAGGTGACCGGAGCGTGGCGTCACGGTGACGACTCACTCGCGCGGACCATGTCGAGCCCCTCGGACCCTGCCGAACGGGGGGAGCGAGTACGACCATCGTATGGATGTGGCATAAGGTCCGATCCGGTTGCATTGTTCTCAGACATCTCCCAGAAACCGGCAACCGTTCGACGTCAGCAGAGGGGAGCGCCGGTGGGCGCCCAGCAGAGCAGGAGCCCGTGGCCGGGTACCCTGGCGGTCGGCGCCGCGCTCGTGCTGGGTGCGTGGCTGCTCACCGACGGCGGTCACACCGTGCTTCCCCCGGCTCCCGGCAGCGGGCAGGCCCTCACCGGCTTCGCCCCGGTCTCCGTGGTGCCGCCGCTCGGACCCTCCAGGCCGACCAGGATCCGGATCCCGGCCGTGCGGCTCGACGCCCCGGTCACCGGCCTCGGTCTCGACCGGGAGGGCCACCTCCAGACCCCTCCCGAGGAGGACCGAAACCTCGCCGGCTGGTACCGGGACGGTGCCACCCCCGGCCAGCGCGGCACGGCCATCATCGCCGGCCACGTCGACAACCACAGCGGGCCCGCCGTCTTCTACGACCTGGGCGCGCTGCACCGCGGGGATCGGATCGAGATCCTCCGCGAGGACGGCCGCACCGCGGTCTACCAGCTCTACGCCATCGAAGTGCACGATCGAAAGGACTTCCCGGACGACCGGGTGTACCGCCAGGCCGCCGACGCCCAGCTGCGGGTGATCACCTGCGGCGGAGGCTACAGCGAGGAGCGGGGCTACGACGGCAACGTCGTCGCCTACGGCTTCCTGGCCGACACCAGGCGTTCGGGGACGAACGTATGACCACCGTCTCCCTTGCTCTGAGCTGGAACCCGATCGACTGGCCGCTGACCCGCGGCCCGATCCCGCGCGCCGTCCTGGTGGCCGGCTGGGGTTCACTGCTGTTCCTCGCCTGCTACGCCCGCACCCGCGGGTGGTGGCGCCGCCGGCTGCCCGCCGCCCTGGTCACGGCGGCGGCGCTCAGCCTGCTGCTCGACACCGCCGTCGACGACTGGTGGCACCCCTTCCCCGAGGGGACCCCGCACTACGTCACCTGGTGGATCGCCGTCGGCCTGCTCGGGCTCTCGCTGGTCGCCTTCCGGATGCGCGGCAGCACGCTGCGCCGCAGGCTGCTGGCGATCGGCGCCGGGGCCCTGGTGCTGCTGATGGCCTCCTCCCAGGTGAACCGGGGCTTCGACCAGTACCCGACCGGCCGGGTGATGCTGGCGCCGTGGCTGGAGAAGACCCAGGAGCTGACCACGGGGAAGGCCGCCGCCACCATCGGCCGGCCGCCCGGCAAGGTGCTGGAGGAGGTCTGGCAGGCGCCGGCGGACCTTCCGGCGAAGGGCACCGTCTCGTCGGTCGCCGTTCCGGGCACCAAGTCCGGCTTCGAGTCCCGCGACGGGTACGTGTACCTGCCGCCGGCCTACCAGGCCACCCCCCGGCCGCTGCTGCCGGTGGTCGTGCTCCTGGCCGGCCAGCCGGGCACTCCGGGCGACTGGGTGTTCGGCGGCCAGATCGCCGACTCCCTCGACGCCTTCGCCGCCGAGCACCACGGGCTGGCCCCGATCGTGGTGATGGTCGACCAGCTGGGCTCGACCTGGAACAACACGCTCTGCCTCGATTCCAAGATCGCCAATGTCCAGACCTTCCTGGCCGAGGACGTGCCGGCCTGGGTGCACGCCAACCTCCAGACGGCCGAGGGCCGCAAGAACTGGGTGATCGCCGGTGCCTCGATGGGCGGCACCTGCGCACTCCAGCTCGCCGTCAACGCGCCCGAGGTCTACGGCTCGTTCCTCGACATGTCCGGTCAGGACGAGCCCACCCTCGGCACCCGTGAGGAGACCGTCCAGGCGGCCTACGACGGCGACGCGGCGAAGTTCGCCGCCGTCGACCCGCTCCAGGTGATGGCGCGGAAGAAGTTCCCGGACACCGCGGGGGCCATCGTGGTCGGCCGCGACGACGACGAGTTCCGGCCGCAGCAGGAGAAGGTGTACCGCGCGGTCGTGGAGGCGGGAATGCAGGCCAAGTTCGACCTCATGCCCGGCGGGCACGGCTGGATCATCTTCCGGCCCGGCATCGCCGACCAGCTGCCCTGGCTGGCACAGCAGACCGGGATGATCCGGTGACCCTGCTCGGCGCCTCCCCGGGAGTCGCCGCCGAGCAGGAGCAGAGCCGCGGCGGGGGACAGTCGCGCCTGCTCGTGCCCAGGCCCTTCCGCACCGGGTCCGGCTCCAACCGCTCCGACACCGCGGGCGCGGGCTCCGGCGGGTCCGACAACGGCGCTCCGGGCCCCGGCGCGCCCGCGCCGCGGCCCCCGCAGCGGGTCGTCCGCGCGGCTGCGGGGCTCGTCGCCCGGCTGGCCGCCCGGCTCGGCGAGGCCCCGCTGACCCTGGTGCTGCTGGTCGGCCTGTGGGCCGTCGGCGCCGCCACCGGCAGCCTCGCCCGGGGGCCGTCCGACGCCCTGCTGGAGCAGGTCGGCATCGGACGGCCGACCCTCCACGCTGGCCGCTGGTGGACGCCCCTCACCTCGCTGTTCTGGTGCTCCGGCATCGGCTCCTACGTCTTCACCAGCCTGCTGCTGCTCCTGGTCGGCCCGGCCGCCGAGCGCCGCCTCGGCCGGCTGCGCACCGTCGGGGTGCTGGTCGCCGGTCAGCTGGCCGGCGTCATGGCCGGGACCGTCGTGGTCGCGGTCGGCGCGAAGCTCGGCGAGCAGTGGACCCTCTCGATAGCCGGTCAGACCGCCGTCGGCCCCGGCGTCGGCCTGTTCGCGCTGGCCGGCGTGCTCGGTTACCGGCTCACCGTGCTCTGGCGCCGGCGGCTGCACCTGCTGGTGCTGCTGATGCCGCTGGTGATGGCGCTGTACGTGGGGCACCTGCAGAGCGTCCAGCGGTTCAGTGGGGCGCTGGTCGGCCTGGCCGCCGGCGCGCTGCTGTTCCGCCGCCGCCCGCACCTGCGCTCGCACCGCTCCTCCCACACCGAGACCCGGGTGCTGGTCGCGCTCTGCCTGGTCGCCGCCGCGCTCGGCCCGATGATCGCCTCGCTGTACGACAACGCGGCCGGCCCGTTCAACACCTTCTCGGAGATCTACCTCTCGCACCGGCTCACCCCGGACGAGGTCGCCGACTTCTGCTCGGTCTCGGCCCACGACTGCGCCCGCGCGCACGCCGTGCAGCGGATCTTCGACACCCCGGCCCGGCTGATGGCCACGCTCTTCCCGGCCCTGCTGCTGGTGCTCGCCGAGGGCCTGCGCCGCGGCCTGCGGTTCGCCTGGCGGATCACCATCGCCACCGAGCTGCTCTGGACCGCGATGCTGGTCGTCCTGTTCGCGGAGACCAGCACCGGTTCGAGCGACGTCCTCCAGTACTTCGTCGAGGCGCTGCTGCTGCCGATGGTCACCGTCGGCCTGCTGCTGGCCACCCGCAAGCGCTTCACGCTGCGGCTGCCGCGCGCGGTGCTCGGCCGGCTGTTCGCGGTGGTCGGCGGGGCGCTGGCCGTCGCCTCCGCCGCCTACACCGGGCTGGGTGTCCTGGCCGCCGGTCAGTTCGAGCCGGGCGCGACCTTCCGCGGCCTGGTCCACGGGCTGCCGGCCCAGTTCCTGCCGCCCGCCTACAACGACCTGCTGCCGGACTACCCGATCGCGGTCGGGCGGTTCGCCCGCGCCCTGGAGACGTACTGCGGGCTCGGCTTCTGGGCGGTCGCCCTGGCCGCGCTGCTGCTGACCTTCCGTCGGCCGGTGGTCCAGGTCGCCGCCGAGGACGCCGCCCGGGCCCGGGCGCTGCTCACCGAGCACGGTGGCGGCACGCTGTCCTTCCTCACCACCTGGGACGGCAACCACTACTGGTTCGACGAGGAGGGCCGGGCCGCCGTCGCCTACCGGGTGCTGAACACCGTGGCGCTGACCACCGGCGACCCCTTCGGCGACCCGGCGGCCCGGGACCGCGCGGTGGCCGGCTTCGCCCGGTACTGCGACGCCCGGGGCTGGACGCCGTGCTTCTACAGCGTCACCCCGCAGACCCGGGCCGCGGCCGGGGAGCTCGGCTGGCGCTCGCTCCAGGTCGCCGAGGACACCGTCGTCGCCCTGCCCGACCTCGCCTTCACCGGCCGCAAGTGGCAGGACATCAGGACCGCGCTCAACAAGGCCGGCAAGCAGGGCATCACCGCCGAGTGGTGGTCGTACCACGAGGCGCCGCTGGCGCTGAAGGAGCAGATCCGGGCCATCTCCGAGGAGTGGGTCTCCGAGAAGGGCCTGCCCGAGATGGGGTTCACCCTCGGTGGCCTGGAGGAGCTGGACGACCCGGCGGTGCGGCTGCTGATCGCGATCGACGAGGACCGCAGTGTGCACGGTCTGACCAGCTGGATGCCGGTCTACGAGAACGGCGAGCCGGTCGGCTGGACGCTGGACTTCATGCGGCGGCGCTCGGACGGCTTCCGCGGTGTCACCGAGTTCCTGATCGCCTCGGCCGCGCTCGGCTTCAAGCAGGAGGGCGCGCGGTTCCTCTCGCTCTCCGGCGCGCCGCTGGCCCGCTCGGAGAAGGAGCCGCCCACCGGGCTGCAGAAGACCCTGGACTGGCTGGGCCGGGTGCTGGAGCCGGTGTACGGCTTCCGCTCCCTGCTCGCCTTCAAGGCGAAGTTCCAGCCGGAGTACCGGCCGATGTACATGGCGTACCCGGACCCGGCGGCGCTGCCCAGCATCACCCGGGCGATCGGCAAGGCCTACCTGCCGCACCTCACGCCGACGCAGGGCGTGCGGCTGATGCGCAAGCTGTCGTCCTAGCCGGACCGCCCGTGCCTCAGGGACACGGGCGTGCGGTCCGGAACGCCGGCCGCCCGGGACTTCGGTCCCGGGCGGCCGGCGTTCTCGTGCGCGCGGCCGGGCCGCCCCCGTTCAGCCGAGCAGCTGGGCGAGGGCGCGGTCGGCGTCCAGGTACAGGTGCTCCTCGCCCTCGGGCACCAGCAGGTGGCTGCGCCAGAGGAAGCGCCGCAGGTCGGCGGTGTCGAACCGGACCAGCGCGGTGCCCTCGGGCGCGCGCAGCTCGACCAGGGTGCTCCGGCCGGGGCCGGGCCGCACCTGCACGTCGCCGACGCCGGAGGGCAGCTCCAGGCCGCCCGCGAGCAGCCGGCGGGCGAAGACCCAGACGATGTCGCCGGCCTCCGGGCCCGCCGCACCGGTGGGTTCGTCCAGCGAGAACTCGCCGGGGAAGGCCATCCGGACCGCGAGCGGGTCGTCGGTCCGATAGGTCAGGGCGACCCGCAGCCGGGCGTACCGGTGCGCGGACAGGATCAGGCGGGCCTGGACGGTCTCTTCGGCGGTGGCGTGCACGGCGCTTCCCTTCGCTGGTGAGGCCGCGGCGGGCGGTGGAGGGTGGAGCGGCCTCATTCCGAAGAGAGGCGGTGGGAGGGGTTCCGCTTACGCGGGTTTCCCGGAATTCCGCCGTGATCCACCTCACATCGATTTCCGGCCGCACCCGCCCCGGGCAGGGCGGACGCCCGCCCGGCCCGGCCCCGCCGTGGCCGCGCGAACGGCGCCGGGACCGGTACGCTGGGTGGGTTGTCCGAACGCCGTCCGACCGCGGACCGAGGCTGCGAAACCGCCTCTGACCTGCGATGATCCCCCCTCGGAGACCGTGAGTACTGCCGCCGCCCCGATGCCGCTCTTCTCCGACGCGAACGAGTCGCACGCGCCCGTCCGGGCCGTCGGCCATGCCGCGCCGGCCTCCTCGCACCAGCTGTCCCCGGCCTTCCCCGGCCGTGCCCCCTGGGGCACCGCGGGCAAGCTCCGGGCCTGGCAGCAGGGGGCGCTGGACAAGTACATCGAGAAGCAGCCGCGCGACTTCCTCGCCGTCGCGACCCCGGGCGCCGGTAAGACCACCTTCGCGCTGACCCTGGCCTCGTACCTGCTCCACAACCACCTGGTGCAGCAGATCACCGTGGTCGCGCCGACCGAGCACCTGAAGAAGCAGTGGGCCGAGGCCGCCGCCCGGATAGGCATCAGGCTGGACCCGGGCTACTCCTCCGGGCCGCTCTCCCGGGACTACCACGGCATCGTGGTCACCTACGCGGGCGTCGGCGTGAACCCGATGCTGCACCGCAACCGCACCGAGGCCCGCAAGACGCTGGTCATCATGGACGAGATCCACCACGCCGGTGACTCGAAGTCCTGGGGCGAGGCCTGCTTCGAGGCCTTCGAGCCGGCCTCCCGGCGCCTCGCACTGACCGGTACGCCGTTCCGCTCGGACACCAACCCGATCCCGTTCGTCCAGTACGAGGCCGGGGGCGACGGCATCCGCAAGTCGGTCGCCGACTACACTTACGGCTACGGGCACGCGCTCGCCGACCACGTCGTCCGTCCGGTGATCTTCCTGTCCTACAGCGGCAACATGCGCTGGCGCACCAAGTCCGGCGACGAGCTGGAGGCCCGGCTCGGCGAGCCGATGACCAAGGACCTCATCGCCCAGGCCTGGCGCACCGCGCTCTCCCCGCAGGGCGAGTGGATCCCGTCCGTGCTGCAGGCCGCCGACCGCCGGCTCACCGAGGTCCGCAAGGCGATCCCGGACGCCGGCGGCCTGGTGATCGCCACCGACCAGAACGTGGCCCGCGCCTACGCCAAGATGCTGCGCGAGATCAGCGGCGAGAAGGTCACCCTGGTGCTCTCCGACGAGACCGAGGCCTCGCAGCGGATCTCCGACTACGCGGCCGGGACCTCGCGCTGGATGGTCGCGGTCCGCATGGTGTCCGAGGGCGTCGACGTGCCCCGGCTGTGCGTCGGCGTCTACGCCACCTCGATCTCCACCCCGCTGTTCTTCGCCCAGGCCGTCGGCCGCTTCGTGCGCGCCCGCAAGCGCGGCGAGACCGCCTCCGTCTTCCTGCCGACCGTCCCGATGCTGCTGGGCTTCGCCAACGAGATGGAGCTCCAGCGCGACCATGTGCTGGACCGGCCGAAGAAGGAGGGCGAGGGCCTCTTCGACGAGGAGGACCGGCTGCTCGCCGAGGCCGAGCGGGCCAACGACGGCCCGGACGGCGCGGGCGGCGACGAGTTCTCCTACGAGGCGCTGGGCTCCGAGGCGGTCTTCGACCGGGTGCTGTACAACGCCATGGAGTTCGGGATGCAGGCGCACCCGGGCAGCGAGGAGGAGGAGGACTACCTCGGCATCCCGGGCCTGCTGGAGCCGGACCAGGTGCAGATGCTGCTGCAGAAGCGTCAGCACCGGCAGATCCAGCGGAGCAAGGGCAAGCCGGCCGAGGAGGCCGACCTGCTGGAGCTGCCGGCCGAGCAGCGGCCGGTCGTGACCCACCAGGAGCTGCGGGAGCTGCGCAAGGAGTTGAACGCGCTGGTGGCCGCCTGGCACCACCGCACCAACCAGCCGCACGGCACGGTCCACAACGAGCTGCGCCGGCAGTGCGGCGGTCCGCTCACCGCGCAGGCCACCGCCAACCAGCTGAAGGCGCGGATCGACAAGATCCGGGAGTGGGCGAAGTAACGATCCGTCGGATCCGCCGGATCCGCCGGAGGGGCGGCCGGGGCGACGTTCCTGGGGTGCTGCGGGGGTGCTCCCGGTCGTTCCCGGTCACTCCGCGGCCGTTCCGGGCCGGTCGCCCGGCCCCTCCGGTCCCGGGTGTCTGTCCGGACTTCGGACTGTGCTCGAACTTGCGCCCGGTCGGGCCGGGTGGAATGCAGCAGTTCGTCCGCTTCTGTCCGGCCGGACAGAATTGATCTTGACCGAATTTTGGACAAACACTTCCGCCGCCGCATTTCCTTCACTACCTTTCCCCCACGCTCTCCCGCCGGGCAACCCCCGCCGGACGGGCGCCGCAGGGCCCCAGGACGTCAAGGACGACACACCGCGGCCCTGGCGCGGCCACCCCCCTGCGCGCGACCACCGAGTCCCGGACCGGCCAGCCGATCCGCGACCGCCGCGGAAAGGAATTGCGCGTCGTGACTGCAGAGACCTCCCAGACCCTGGACCGGGGAGTCCGGGTCCTCAAACTCCTCGCCGACTCGGAGCGCGGACTCACCGTGACCGAACTGGCGGCCCGCCTCGCCGTCAACCGGACCGTCGTCTACCGGCTGCTGGCCACCCTGGAACAGCACGGGCTGGTCCGCCGGGACATCGGCGGCCGGGCCCGGGTGGGCCTGGGCGTGCTCCGGCTCGCCCACCGGGTCCACCCGCTGCTGCGCGAGGCGGCACTGCCCGCGCTGCGCAGCCTCGCCGAGGACCTCGGGGCCACCGCCCACCTGACCCTGGTGGACGGCAACGAGGCGCTCGCGGTGGCCGTCGTCGAACCCAGCTGGACCGACTTCCACGTCGCCTACCGGACCGGGCTGCGCCACCCGCTCGGGGAGAGCGCGGCGGGCCGGGCGATCCTGGAGGCCCGGACCTTCCCCAGCCAGCGCCGGCCGGAGCAGGGCTTCGTCATCACCCGGGCGGAGGAGCAGTCCGGCGCGTCCGGTGCCGCCGCGGCGCTGCTCGGACTGAGCGGCATCGAGGGCAGCGTCGGCGTGGTGATGCTGAACGGGCTGGTCCCGGAGCGGGTCGGCCCCCGGGTGGTGGAGGCGGCCACCGAGGTCGCCGACGCGCTGCGCTGACCGCCCGGTCCGCCGGGTGGGCCGTTCGGGTGGCCGTGTGCGTGCCCGCCGGACGGCCCCGGTGTGTTTGGATGCCTCTGTGTCCGACACCAAGCTGCCCACGGCCCTGACCTCCCCCCGGACCCGGGCCCTCGCGCTCTGCGGCGCGACGGTCGCCGCGCTGTTCGGGGTGGCCGCCTTCGTCCCGCTGCCCTACACGCTGACCTTCCCCGGCGTGACCGCGGACACCCTCGGCAGCTACCAGGGCCGCCCGGTGCTCACCGTCACCGGCGCGCCGGTCCGCACCACCCAGGGGCAGCTGCGGATGGTGACCATCTCGGCGACCAACCCGGGGGAGCGGACCACGCTGTGGCGCTCGCTCCAGGCCTGGTTCGACGAGGACGAGGCCGTCCGGCCCAGCGAGACCGTCTACCCGCAGGGCGACCCGGCCAAGGCCAACGAGGTCACCGCCCAGCAGATGGCCGAGTCCCAGGACGCCGCCACCACGGCCGCGCTCGGCTACCTCCAGCTGTCGCCCGCGCAGGTGAAGGTCAAGGTCGACCTCGGTGACATCGGCGGCCCCAGCGCCGGGCAGATGCTCGCGCTCGGCATCGTCGACAAGCTCCGCGGGGACGGCAAGGGCGGCGACCTCACCGGCGGGCTGACCGTCGCCGGCACCGGGACCATCGACGAACAGGGCGTGATCGGCCCGGTCGGCGGTGTGCCGCTCAAGACCCAGGCGGCGGCGCGGGACGGCGCGACCGTCTTCCTGGTGCCCAAGGACGAGTGCTCGGACGCCAAGGTCAACCTCCCGGCGGGGCTGCGGCTGGTGCCGGTCGGCACGCTGGGGGAGTCCGTCTCGGTGCTGGAGGCGCTGCAGTCGGGCGGGGCCGTTCCGGGGTGCTGAGCCGCTGACCGGCCGACCGGCCGCCCGGCTGGGGGGCTGACCGGCTGGGTGGCCGGACGGCGGGCTACTCGGCGGCGGCCTGGTCGACCAGCGGCAGGATCCGGTAGGGCACCGGGTTCTCCAGCGCGATCGCGGTGGAGGAGCGGACGATCCCGTCGAAGCCCACCACCCGGTCGATCACCCGCTGCAGATCGGCGTTCGACCGGGCCACGATCCGCACCATCATGTCGCCGTGCCCGGTGATGGTGTGCAGCTCCAGCACCTCCGGCACCGCCGCCAGGTGCGCGCGCACGTCCGCGCCCTGGCCCTGGGAGATCTCCAGGGTCGCGAAGGCCGTCACCGGGTAGCCGAGCGCCGCCGGGTCCACCTCCGGGCCGAAGCCGCCGATCACCCCGCGCGCCTGGAGCCGGTCCAGCCGGGCCTGCACCGTGCCGCGGGCCACCTGGAGCCGTCGTGAGCACTCCAGGACGCCGATCCGGGGCTCCTCGGCGAGCAGCCGGATCAGCCGGCCGTCCAGGGCGTCGATGGCGTCGTTGGTGCTCCCCGGGGCCACCCCGGCTCCGGCCGCGGCCGCGGTCCCGGCCCCGGTCCCGGCAGTGGCCGGGGTGGTGCCGGAATGCCCTTGTCCGGTGGGCGAGTTGGGCGATCCGGGCGCGCCCGTCGGGCTGGGGGCGTGGGCGGGGGGCATCGCGGGCTCCGTCCTCGGGTGGGCATTGTGTACAGCGGTGCGGCCGATTCTCCCGCCCCGGAGCACAGCTTGACCAGGAGGAAACGGAACAGTTGCGCGGATGTCGCCCCGGCGCCACCCTCCAGCCACGACCCCGCGCGCCGGCCCCCACCGGTCCGCGAGCGGAACCGTGGTCCCGTACCCCCACCGGGAGGGCTGACATGACCGACACCGCCGCCGAACCCGTGCTGCTCACCGCCGCCGGGCCGGACGAGCCCGGCCTCCTCCCGATGGGCCGCGCCGACGCGGTGGTGTTCGCGGTCGGCGACGCCGAGCGGGCGGCCCACCGGTACGCGGTCGCGCTCGGCCTGCGCTGCACCGCGTACGCCGGGCCCGAGACCGGCGAACCCGAGATCGTCTCCTATGTGCTGCAGGCGCCCGGCACCCGCTTCGTGCTGACCTCGCTGGTCCAGGTGATCGGCCCGCGCGGCCGGGAACTGGCCGGCCGGCTGGCCCGGCACGGTGACGGCGTGATCGACCTCGCGGTGGCCGTGCCGGACGTCTGTTACGCCTACGACTACGCCGTCGACCGGGGCGCGGCCTCGCTCGCCGAGCCGTACGAGGTGCGGGACGCGTACGGCACGGTGGTGCTCGCCGCGATCGGGGTGCCCGGCGGGACCAGGCACACCCTGGTCGACCGGTCCCGCTACCGGGGGCCCTATCTGCCGGGCTACGTGCCCTTCGAGCGGTGGTGACGGAGCGCCGGGGGCGCGGCCCCGGCCCGCTCAGCGGGTGACGGTGTCGACCACCGGCGGGTGCCCGTTCCAGTAGACGAACACCGAGTTGGCCTGGTTGTCCTTGGTGAAGTCCACCCGGATCCACTGCGGGCCGTCCCAGACCTGCATCTGCCAGCCCGGGTCCGGGGCGGCCGTGACCAGCGAGGCCCGGTCGGACCGGAGGTCCAGGGCGACCTTGCCGCCCGGGACGAGATAGCTGCGGACGGAGGACGTCGTGCTCGTGGCCGGCGCCGGGCGGTGCGACACGGCGGCGGCGGTCGAGGGGGCCGCGGGTGGCGCGGCGGCGGCCGGGGAACCGGACCTGGACGGGGCGGCCGACGCCGGGGCGGTGGACGGCGGCGCGGCCGGATCCGGCCGGCCGGCCGACTGCGTGGGTTCCGCCGACGGAGTCGGCGTGGGTCTCGCGCCACCGGCCGAGGCCGGTGAGGGCAGCGGCAGCGCGGTGGGCTGTTCGAACGCGGCCCCGGTCAGCACCGTGTGCACGCCGAACCAGGACAGCGCCACCGCCGCCCCGGTGGCCGCCGCCCAGGCGCCGAGCTGTACCAGTCCGTTCCGCATAGTGCGCACATCCTGCCCCATCACCGCTCCCAGCAGGTGGGCACCCCCGCACTTCCACAGGGGACTTGCACAAACCCGTGACGTTCCGGGCGAACCCTTCCCGAAGGTTCACGGAGCGCTGCCCGGGGCGACCCCGAGGTACAGACCATTCGGGGCCGATGCCGTACCGTGCAGCCCCATGGCAACAGTGCTCGTGGTCGAGGACGACCCCTTCGTGCGATCCGCCCTCATCCGCCACCTGTCCGACACCGGCCACGCGGTCCGCAGCGTGGGCACAGCCCTGGAGGCGCTGCGCGAGGTCGCCCAGGTCGGCTGCGACCTGGTGATCCTGGACCTCGGACTGCCGGATCTGGACGGCAGCGAGGCGCTCAAGATGATCCGCGGTCTGACCAACGTCCCGGTGATCATCTCCACCGCCCGCGACGACGAGGCCGAGATCGTCCGGCTGCTCAACGACGGCGCGGACGACTACCTGGTGAAACCGTTCTCCGGGGAGCACCTCAGCGCCCGGATGGCCGCCGTGCTGCGCCGGCTCGGCGGCGGGGCGGCACCGGTCAGCCAGGTGCTCAGGGTCGGCGGGCTGGCGATCGACCTCCAGCGCCGGGAGGCCGCACTGGACGGGCGGGCACTGGACCTGACCCGGCGTGAGTTCGACCTGCTGGCCTTCCTCGCCGCCCGCCCGGGCGTGGTGGTGCCCCGCAAGGAGATCCTGGCCGAGGTGTGGCGGCAGACCTACGGCGGTGACCAGACGATCGACGTGCACCTGTCCTGGTTGCGCCGCAAGCTCGGGGAGACGGCGTCCAGCCCGCGCTATCTGCACACCGTGCGCGGGGTCGGGGTCCGGCTGGAGGCGTCCGGGCATCCCGCCGGGCCCGGGCCCGTCCCGGTGGAGCGCCGGACATGAGGCGGTTGCGGCACTCGCTGCGCTGGGCCCTGATCAAGGCCGCCGTGGCCGGTACCACGATGGTCGCGCTGGCCTTCCTCATCCCGCTCGGCCTGATGGTCCAGCAGACCGCCCGCGACCGGGCGTTCACGGCCGCGGAGCGGCAGGCGGCAGCGCTCGGCCCGGCCCTGGCCATCACCACCGACCAGGACGCCATCGCCCGGGCGGTGGCCTCGACGGACGCCGGTGCGCAGGGGCGGATGGCGGTGCACCTGCCGCCGGCCGAGGCGGCCGGGGCCGGTGCGGGGGCGCTGCCGGGACCGGGCGGCGCCGCGGGCGGGGTGGCCTCGGCACCCGGCGGGACGGCCTCCGGCGGGACGGCCCCGGCGGGGAAGGTCTCGGACGGGACGGCGGCGGCCGGCGGCGCGGGGCCGGCCGCCGGCGCGACCATCGGTGAAGTCCGCGCACTGGCGGCCGACGTGGCCAGCGCCGGGGGCCAGGGACGCTCGTTCACCGTCGAGGTCCCGGGCGGCTACGCGCTGCTCCAGCCGGTCGCGGTGGACACCGTCCGGACCGCCGTGGTCGAGGTGTTCGTGGCCGACGGGGACCTCACCCGGGGCGTCGCCACCGCCTGGCAGGTGCTCTCCGGGGTCGCGCTCGGCCTGGTCGCCGTCTCGGTGCTGGTCGCCGACCGGATGGGCGCCCGGATCGTCGGCTCGGCCCGCCGGCTCGCCGCCGCGGCCCGTTCGCTCGGCGCGGGCGACCTCGCGGTCCGGGTGCCGGTGGACGGCAAGCAGGCCGCCGGCAGCCCCGAGGAGCTGCGGGAGGCCGCCCACGCGTTCAACGCCATGGCCGACCGGGTGGTCCAGCTGCTGGCCGCCGAGCGGGAGTTGGCCGCCGACCTGTCGCACCGGCTGCGCACCCCGCTGACCGTGCTGCGGCTCAACGCGGCCTCGCTGGGCGAGGGCGACGCGGCCGACGCCACCCGGCACGCGGTGGCGCAGCTGGAGCGCGAGGTCGACCAGATCATCCGCTCGGCCCGCCGTGCACCCGAGGACGCGCCCGCCGTCACGGTCGGCTGCGACGCGGCCGAGGTGATCCGTGAGCGGGTCGGCTTCTGGTCGGCGCTCGCCGAGGACGAGGGCCGCCGCTGGCAGCTGGCCGGCGCGGACCGGGAGACACCGGTCCCGGTCCAGCGCGGGGACCTGGCCGCCGCCGTGGACGCGCTGCTCGGCAATGTCTTCCGGCACACGGGCGTCGGCACCGCCTTCTCGGTGGACGTGCTGGCCACCGGGAGTTCGGTGATCGTGCTGGTCGGCGACGCGGGCCCGGGCTTCACCGATCCGGAGGCGGCCCTGAAGCGGGGCGAGGGCCACGGCGGCGAGGGCTCGACCGGGCTCGGGCTGGACATCGTCCGCAAGTTCGCCGAGGCCACCGGCGGGGATCTCGCGCTCGGCCGGTCGGCGGTGCTGGGCGGGGCCGAGATCCGGCTGCGGCTGCGGTCCAGGCCGGACGGCATCCTCCCGCCCCGGACCGGTCGGCGCCGTGGCCGGGGATCGCTGTTCGCGCGCTGAGCAGGGGTGCCGTGGAGCGGTTGAAGAAAGGTTTCGGCGCCGGCCCGGGCCGGGGGCTGGACGCGGACCTCTTTCTTAAGCGCGCCGTAAGGGAGTTCTACCCCTGGCTCAGCAGACGGATTCCGGCCATTCGGTCCCGCTAGCGTCGTCCGGGTCGGCCGCGCCGGTCACCCCCCGACCGCGCATCTGCCAGCCCCGGAGGTACGCCCCATGACGACCCAGCAGCCCCCTCGCCGCCCCGGCGGCCGCCGTCGGCGCAGCCGCAGGGGCACGGTGCTCGGCGCCTCGGCGGTCGCCGCCGCCCTGGTCGCCGGCGGTGTCGTCGTCCTGGCCTCCTCGGCCAGTGCCGCCCCGCTCGGCGCCGTCTACACCCGCACCAGCGGCTGGGACTCCGGCTACACCGGCCAGTACCTGGTCACCAACCCGGCGGACCACGCGATCGAGGACTGGACGCTCACCTTCGACCTGCCCGCCGGCGCGAAGATCGACTCGCTCTGGAACGCCACCTTCACCGCCGAGGGCGGGCACATCACCGTGCGGCCCGAGTCGTGGAGCAAGCGGCTGGAGCCCGGGCGGAGCGTCGTGGTCGGCTACGTCGCCCAGGGCACCGGCGCGGCCCAGGCCGAGCCGGGCAACTGCCTGATCAACAAGACCTCCTGCAAGGCCGGGGACGGCACCGTGCCCACTCCGTCCGGCCGCCCGACCGGCAGCGCGTCGGCCTCGGCGTCCGCCTCGCCCTCCGCCTCCGTCCCGGCGACCGCGACGGCCTCCGCCTCGGCCACCGCCACCGGGACCGGGACCGCCCGGCCCACCACCGGGGCGCCGAGCCCGACCGGCACCGCGACCGCCCGGCCGACCACTCCGACCCCGACGGCCAGCACGACCGCCACCGTCGCGCCCACCACCCCGGTGCCCACCACCCCGGCGCCCACCGCCACCGCGACCGGCACCCCTGCCCCGGCGGGCGGCGGCCGCTTCGCGCCCTACGTCGACACCTCGCTCTACCCGCCGTACGACCTGGTCGCCACCGCCAAGGCCACCGGGGTCAAGGACTTCACCCTGGCCTTCGTCGTCTCCGGCGGCGGCTGCACCCCGAAGTGGGGCGGTGTGACCGAGCTCGCCGACGATGCGGTGGCGGCCCGGATCGGCGCCCTGCGGGCGATCGGCGGCGACGTCCGGGTCTCCTTCGGCGGCGCCAACGGCAGCGAGCTCGCCCTCGCCTGCTCCTCCGTCGCCGACCTGACCGCCGTCTACCAGCGGACCGTCGACGCCTTCGGCCTCACCCGGCTCGACTTCGACGTCGAGGGCGGCGCGATCGCCAACACCGCGGCCAACACCCGGCGCGCCCAGGCCGTCGCCCAGCTGCAGAAGAACGCCGCCGCCAAGGGCAAGGCCCTGGACGTCTCCTTCACCCTCCCCGCGCTCCCCTCCGGGCTGACCCAGGAAGGCGTCGACCTGGTCGCCGACGCCAAGAACAACGGTGTGACGATCGGGGCGGTCAACATCATGGCGATGGACTACGGCGACGGGGTCGCCCCCGACCCGCAGGGCCGGATGGGCAGCTACGCCATCGCCGCGGCCACCGCCACCCAGGCGCAGGTGAAGAGCGTGCTCGGCCTGGACGACGCGGCCGCCTGGCGCCGGGTCGCGGTCACCCCGATGATCGGCGTCAACGACGTGGCCAGTGAGGTCTTCACCGTCGCCGACGCCAAGCAGCTCGCCGAGTTCGCCAGGAGCAAGCACCTGGCCTGGCTGGCGATGTGGTCCGGCACCCGCGACAAGGCCTGCGAGGGCGGCGCCAAGGCGTACGCGGACGCGAGCTGCAGCTCGATCGTCCAGCAGCCGCTGGACTTCACCCGGGCCCTGGGCGCCTACACCGGCTGACCGGCCCGCCGGGCCGTGACGGGCCACCGCCGACCGGCCCGCCGCGTCCGTGACGAGCCACCGCCGACCTCGCGCGGCACCCTGCGGATCCGTCCGCCGCACCGACTCCGGCCGTCCGTGCCCCGACCGCAACGGGGCACGGCCGGCCGGCTCCAATTCCCCATTCATCACTCTCCGTGACGATGCTCGACCCGACCCGTCCGCCGGGCATCCGGTATCGTCGCTGGTTGGCCGATCGGCGGACGGAGCGAGAAGTGACAGCGGTGCAAGACGAGCGCGGCGCGGTGGACACCCCACCCGACCTGACGCCCGCCCCCCTGTCGGACCGGCTGCGCTCGGCCCTCGGCGCGCCCGTCCGCGCCCTGCGCGAGGCCCCGCGCCGCCCGCTGCTGATCGTGTCCTTGCTCGCGCTGGTCTCCCTGCTCGGCTACGCGGTGGTGCGGCACTTCGCGCACACCTCGATGGTCGACATGATCGTCTACCGGGCCGAGGGCGCCGCCGTCGTCAACGGCGGGGACCTCTACGGCCTGCGCGTCACCCAGTGGAACCTGCCCGCCACCTACCCGCCGTTCGCCGCGATGCTGTTCGTGCCGACGACCTGGTTCCCGGTGCCGTTCCTGCGGGTCGCGATCACGCTCTGCAACCTCGGGCTGCTCGCGCTGTTCGCCCACCTGTCGTTCAAGCTGGTCGGCTGGCCGCGCCGGGACCTCCGCGCGATCGGCGTGATCCTGGTCACCGGCGCCGGCGTCTGGCTGGAACCCGTCTACACCACGCTGCGCTACGGCCAGATCAACCTCGCCCTGGCCTGCCTCATCCTCTGGGACCTCACCCGGCCCGACGGGAAGCGCAGCAAGGGCGTCGCGATCGGCATCGCCGCCGGCATCAAGCTCACCCCCGGCCTGTTCGCGGTCTACCTGCTGCTCACCGGCCGGATCCGGGCCGCGTTCGTGGCCGGCGCGACCTTCCTCGGCACCTTCCTGCTCGGCGCGCTCGTCCTGCCCGACGCCACCTGGGGCTTCTGGACCAAGTACCTCTACGACTCCTCGCGGGTCGGCAAGACCGAGGTCGTCGACAACCAGGCACTAAGCGGCGCCGTCGCCCGGTTGCTGCACACCCCCGCACCGGGCCTCACCGGCACTCTGGTGGCCGTCGCCGTCGCGGTGGCCGGCCTCGGCGTCGCCACCTGGGCCGCCCGCAGCTCGCGCTGGCTGGCGCGCTCCGAGGCGTGGGGCGTCTGCTGCGCCGCCGTCACCGCCGTCCTGATCTCGCCGATCAGCTGGACCCACCACTGGGTCTGGTGCGTGCCCGTGCTGGTGCTGCTCGGCTGCGAGGCCGCGGTCGAACGGGCCCGCCCGGCCGCCGTCCGCAAGCTGCGCTGGCGGCTCGCCTTCGGGGCCACGCTGATCGCCTTCCTGTCGTTCGCGATGTGGCTCGCCAAGCCCAAGGGCGCGCTGGTGCTGGAGCTGTCGCCGCTGCACCAGATCCCGACCTCGGTCTACCCGCTCGTCGGGATCTGCTTCCTGCTGGCCGCCGCGCTACGCGTACGGGCCCGGCGCCTGGCGGCCGGGGCGGCACCGACCGCGCTGCCCGGTCAGCGCGACGGCGGTTCGTCGGAGTCCGCGCGCGAGCGTCAGCAGGCCCCCGCGGCCCGCTGACTCGGCCCGGTTGCCGGGGAGGGCCGGACGGGCGCCGGTGAGGCACCGCCGGTCCGGCCGATCCGTGCGGTGGACCGGGACGCGACGCCTCACGCGAGCAGCTCGGCCAGCGAGCCGTCCATGTCCAGCGCGGCCATCTCGCTGCCCGGCGGCACCAGCCGGTGCGCCCGCTCCAGCCAGGCGGCCACCACCGGCAGCGGCGCCTCCAGCAGCGCGTCCCCGGCCGGGGAGCTCAGCGCCAGGCAGAGCACGCTGCGCCGTCCCGACCGGGTCGGCCAGATCCGCACGTCGCCCTGGCCGCAGGGCCGGAAGGTGCCCTCCACCAGCAGCTCGCGGGCGAACACCCAGGTCACCGGCGAGCCGGTGTCCAGGTGGAAGGTGATGTGCACGGCGTACGGGTCGTGGCTGCCGTAGGACAGCCGGGCGGGGACGGGGACGCTGTGCTCGGGGGAGAGCACCAGGTTGAGCTCCAGCTCGTGCTCGACCACGCTCGTCGGGCGCTCCATGATCGGGTTCCTCTCTGCCTGCGGTTCGTGCCCGGTGTCGGGCCCTGTCACCTGGGAGAGCGCGGCCCGGGAGCGCTCTTACACGGGTTTCCGGAATTTCTTCGGCCCGGGATTCCCGGCGGACGTCCGGGCGGGCGGGTGCGGGGGCGGACGTCTGGGCGGACGCCTGGGGCGGGACTCCTCGGGGGACTCCGCGGCGGGTCCGTTGCCGGGGGTACACGGAGTGGTGAACGGGGCAGGGCGGGCGCGTGGTCGGGCATGTGCGCCGTCTTCCTTACCGTGGGCGGCCCCGGGCTGTCCCCCGAATGGGCAACTTCGCACCGCGCCCCCGCCGAGGTACTACGCTTTGTGACTGCCCGGCGACTGTCCGCCTCCTCGGCGGCACCCCCTCGCGCGCGCCGACGGCGGAGCCATCCGGGTCGCCCGTGCCACCGTCGCGCACCCCGCTCGCCGGGCGAGCCGCATCGGCCCTGCCAGGAAAGAGACCCCCATGACGGACCGGCCCCACGCCGGCGGCAGCACGGAGACGGCCGTCGGCCCCGCGCCGGGCTACTACCCCGACCCGTCCGTTCCCGGTTTCGTCCGCTACTGGGGCGGCTCGGCCTGGGTGCCCGGCACCAGCAGGGCCGCCCCGGCCGAGGGCGAGGTGCTGGAACCGCCCCGGTACGCGACCCGCCGCCCCGCCGCCGCGGGCGCCGGCGCCGGGGCCGGGGCCCGGTACGTGCCGCCGCCGGTGGCCGCCGAGCCGGTGCCGGTGTCCGTGTCGATGCCGGTGTCCGTACCGGTGCCGGAACCGGCGTCCGGCGGGGACACCGGGCCGGTGTACCTGGACCGGACGGCGGGCGGGGCGTCGTTCACCTTCGCGGCCCCGGGCAACGGCCCGGTGTTCCGCCGCGGCGGGGAGCCGGTGGTGGTCGACGGGCCCGCGGGACCGGCGCCCGACCCCGTACCGGAGGCGCCGGCCCAGCCGGCACCGGAGCCGGCCGGCTGGCAGGTGGACCCCCGGGCGCAGCGGGGCCTGATGGAGACGGGGAGCGCGCCGCGGTGGGTGTCCTGGGGGGTCCTCCCCGGCGCGGAGGAGCCGTCCGGCGCGGTGGCTGCCGAGGCGCCCGCCGCGGTCGAGGTGCCCGTACCGGCCTCCGAACCGGCTTCCGTGCCCCCCTCGGGGCCGGCGTCGCCCGTCACCCCCGGCCCGGCCGAGCGGCGTTCCGTCCCGGCGGCGAGGGTCGCGGCCCCGGTGCACTCCGACGTCGTGGAGTCCCCGGTGCGGCCGGAGCCGGAGGAGGAGGGGGCGGTGGATGTGGTGGAGGCCGTCGAGCCGCCCCCGGCCGCCGCCGTTCCCGCCCGCCGTCCCGTCCCCGCCGCTCCCGCTGTCACCGCCGCTCCTGCCGTCACCGCCGCTGCCACGGCGCCTGCCCGGGCGTCGTCCGCCGCCCCCCGCCGCCGCACCGGGGCGGCACCGGCGCCCCGCCCCGCCGGCCTCGGCCGTCGGCTCGTCGCCCGGCTGGTCGACACCGCCGTCCTGGCCGTGGTCGCCGTCGCCGCCGGAGTCCCGCTCGGCCGCTCCGTCGAGGCCCACCTCCAGCGCAAGCTCGACCAGGCCCGGATGGCCAGCAGTCTCACCCGCCGTCAGGTGGACGTCTGGCTGGTGGACGGCACGGTGCTCGGCAAGGTCGCCGTTCTGCTCGGCATCCTGCTCTTCGTCGGCCTGCTCTTCGAGGCCCTGCCGACCGCCCGCACCGGCCAGACCTTCGGCAAGCGGCTCGCCCGGATCCGGGTGGTCGCCACGGCCCGGGCGGGCTCGGCCGCCGTCCCGGACCGTCCCGGGCTCGGCCGTTCCCTGGTCCGCTGGCTGGTCGGGCAGGCGTCGGCGCTGCTGGTGGTCGGCCTGCTCTGGCCGCTGTTCGACCGCCCGGCCCGGCGCGGCTGGCACGACCGGGCGGCCCGCACCCGGGTCGTCCGGCTCTGATCCCTGCCCTGGCGGTGGCCTCGGCCGACAAAACGGACTGAATATCCCGAATCAACAGAATGCGTGATGTTCTACTCGGGGAATGAGTACCTACGACCCCTCAGGCCCCGAGCCGGAGGGGGGCGGCAAGCCCTCCTTCGGCAAGCAGCCCCCGCAGCAGGGCGGCGGCACGCCGGAAGGTGCGCCGTCGGACCCGTACGGCACCCCGCCACCCCCCGGTGGCCCCGGAGCCGGCGGCCCCGGCGCGTACGGCGGCACCTACGGCGGAGCCCCCGGCGGCCAGGGCCCCTACGGCCAGTCGCCCTACGACCAGCCGCCGCCCGGGCAGGGCCCCGCCGGATACGGCACGCCCGGCGGCGGCCCCGTCCCCGGGATGCCCCCGCTCGGCACCTGGCCCAACCGGATCGTCGCCCGGCTGATCGACTACGTGCTGGTCCAGGCCGTCGCCGTGATCCTGATCCTGCCCTTCGCCAGCCTCACCGACCGCTCCGGTTCGGCCGGCTCGTTCTGGCTCGCCTGCGGGCTCTACCTCGTCTACGACGGAGTGATGCTCGGCCGGGACGGCCAGACCCTCGGCAAGAAGGCCATGAAGGTCCGGGTCGCCATGCTGGTCGACGGCAACACCCCTACCCAGTCGGCCGCCTGGACCAGGGCGGCGGTCTTCATCCTGCCCGCCGTGCTCTGCTGCGCCGTCCTCTGGTGGCTGATCGACGGCCTGTTCGGCGTGTTCGACAAGCCGTACCGGCAGTGCATCCACGACAAGGCCGCGCGGACCGTGGTGGTCTCCACGACCTGAACCGGCCCGAGGTGTCTGAACCGGCCCGAGCGGCCTGTTACTCGTGCCCGCCGACCGGCGTGCGGTGCTCCGCGCGCCGGTCGGCCGCGTGCGGGGCCGGCGCCGCGAGCACCGTCACCAGGGTGCCCAGCGCGAGCGCGAAGAGCACCACCACGGCGACCCCCAGGACGCCCGAGACACCGGTGGCGGCCAGCAGGGCGACCGTGGCGGCGACCACGGTGAAGACACCGAGCGCGAACTGCGCGGTGGTCGGGCGGTGCGACATGGCGGAGTCCTTCGCGCGTCGGGGGGAACGAGCGGGCCGTTGCCGGGGCGGACGCCGGCCGCCCCGTGAGCGTTCCGGCGGTCGTCCGCGGCATTCCGTCCAGGCTAGCCCGGCGCGCCCGGGGCACGGGGGGCGCACGGGCTCACGGAACCGCCCCCGAGCCCGTCCGCCCCGCTCGGTACCGTGGGCCCGACCGCACCACCGCACCACGCACCAGGGGGAACCGCCGTGCCCATCCCCGCCGACTGGCCCACCACCGAGGCCGAGGCGCTCGCCGAACAGGAACGCCTGCGCCCGCTCGTCCGGCCGACCGGGGCGCTTGCCACCGCCCCGGCTTCCTCCGTTCTGGCCTCCTCCGTTCCGGTCGGTGACGACCGGCTGATCGCCGGCGTCGACGTCGCCTACGACGACGAACGGGACCTCGTCGTCGCGGCCGCCGTGGTGCTCGACCGCGCCACCCTCGCCGTCGTCGACGAAGCCACCGCCACCGGACGCATCGCCTTCCCCTACATCCCCGGCCTGCTCGCCTTCCGCGAGATCCCCGCCGTCCTCGACGCCCTCGACGCCCTCACCCACCGCCCCGGCACCGTCGTCTGCGACGGCTACGGCCTCGCCCACCCCCGCCGCCTCGGCCTCGCCAGCCACCTCGGCGTCCTCACCGGCCTGCGCACCCTCGGCGTCGCCAAGACCCCGTTCACCTTCGACCACCGGCCCCCCGGCCCCGACCGCGGCGACCGGACTCCGCTCACCGACCCGGCCACCGGAGAAGAGGTCGGCAGCGCCGTCCGCACCCGGGCCGGCGTCAAACCCGTCTTCGTCTCCGTCGGACACCGCATCGGCCTCACCGAAGCCGTCGGGACCACCCTCGCCCTCACCCCCCACTACCGCCTCCCCGAAACCACCCGGCACGCCGACTCGCTCTGCCGCCGCGCCCTCGCCGCCCTCACTGCCGCCGACGCCACCGGCGCGACCTCGGACGTGAACTGACGGCACGCCAGGGGCCCGGATCGTGTGTTAGACATGACCGGATCACCAGAACCGTGAACGACACACCGGCCGGACGCACGGGGGAGGCGCCGCAGTGGCAACGGGGAACGGAACGGGGAACGGAACAGGATCGACCGGGGGAGCCGGACGCGGCTACCGCGTCGAGGTCGAACAACTGCGCGCCTTCGCCGCCCAAGTGCGGCTGCTCCTCGCCGAGTTCCAGCACCACGCGGACGGCACCGCCACCCACGGCCGCAGCGGCATCGGCCCCAAGGCCCTCGGAACCTTCGCCGAGGCCACCGACCTGCACGGCCGCTACCAGACCATGCGCGACGGCCTGCGCGACGTCCTCGACCAGCTCCAGGAAGCCGTCGACGAGGCCCAGAAGAAGGCCGAACTCACCGCGACCAACTACGAGGAACAGGAACACCGCACCAGGACCAAGCTGAAACTCGGCGACGACGGCTGGTCGGTCGCCAACCCCTCCGCCACCAGCGCCGCCGCCTACGCCCGGACCACCGCCCCGGCCCGGCACGACGACGGGAAGGGCGTCCGATGAAGTACACCGACTTCCGGCAGTTCAGCCACGCCGAACTCCGCGCCATGGTCCAGGCCCTCAACCCCGGCGAGGTGATGGCCGCCGCCGACCCCTGGCGCCGCGCCGCCGACACCCTCAAGGCCATCCGCACGACCCTCACCCGCGCCAGCACCGAGGCCGCCACCACCTGGGAAGGCAGCACCAGCGACGCCTTCCACGCCCGCATGCTCCACCTCGCCACCACCATCAACACCGCCGCCTCCTACGCCAACGACGCGGCCATCACCCTCAAGGCGGTCTCCGAGGCCATCGCCGAGGCCAAACGCAACATGCCCGAGGAACCCAGCGGCTGGGCTCAGTTCAAGGACGGCGTCGGCGACACCTTCTCCTCCCTCTTCGGCGCCGACGACGAGGACGCCCGCACCGACCTCGCCAACCAGAAGAAGGCCGAAGCCGCCACCGTCCTCCAAACCCTCGCCATGCACTACCGCACCGCCGCCCCCATGCTGAAGCCACCCCCACCCCCGCCGAAGCCGGGAAATAAGGACGGTTACACGGATCTGCCGGAGGATGACGGCGCCGGAGCGAGTGGATACGCGGCTGTCGGTGGTTTCCTCGGCGGTGTCGGGGCAGGCCACCCCGGGGCGGGCACGGTGCCTGTCTCCCGGCCACGGGAGACGGGGGTAGCGGATCCTTGGACCGGCGGTACCGGACGTTCGACCTCCCAGGCGGCGAGTCCGTCGTACTCGACACCACCACCCGCCCCCTCCGACCCTGGTGTCAAGGGTGGGGTTGCCATGCCGCCGCCCAAGTCTGCACCGGTGAGTTTCGGTGCCGGAACGGTCGTGGACGGCACCGAGCCTGGTTCCTCCCCGGCGTCCGGTAGGAAGTCGCCGGACCCCAGCAGCACGTCTCTGCTCGGTACGCCGGGGGCTGGCGGCAATCAAGCTCTGCCAAGCAGTTCGGCGGCCCAGTCCGTCGCGTCGCAGGGGCCTGGAGGCACCTCTCCCCATCCGACCGGGACAGCGCAGCCCTTTACTCCTGTTGGCAAGCAAGGGCCCGGCTCGGGGGCCCGACGCGAAACGTCGGGACCCGAGGCCCCGCGTGCCGGCAAGGAGGGGACATCGGGCCGAAACCCCGCTGGTCGCAGCAGTGCGGCCTTTGGCGCGGAGGGTATGTCTGGTGCGAGCGGCGGCGGGACAACCGGCGCCGGTTCTACCCGGGGGAGAGGCACTGCCGGAGGTGCAGCCGGGCGCGCCGGAGGCACGATCGTCGGTGCAGGTGACCGGCCCGGGAAGGGCGGCGGAGGAAAGCAAGCCTTCACCGAAGGTGGCTCGGGGTTGGGAGCGCGGGGGCGGATCCAGCCGGAGACCGGTGGCAGGAGTCCTTCGATGCAGATGCCTTTGATGCCCCTCGGCAGCTCTGACAGAGGAAGAAAGGACGAGGAGAAGAAGCGGCGACGTCCCGACTACCTGGTCGAGGACGAGGAGACCTGGGCATCTGACGAGCCCGCAAATCCGAACGTGGTGGAATGACGGCAGGCCTTCGGGCCCAGGCGAATCGATCGGGTGCCCAGCGGGTCGTTCGGATCCGGGGCAGCCTCTGCGCTGAGTGGGGTGGCAGGGCTTGAGTGGCTGGCGTCTTGGTCGCGGGACAGCCGTGTTGGCGGGGGTGGTGCTGGCGGTCGCCGGCGCTGGGGTGTCCCGCGCCGACAGCGTGAGGGATTCTCAGTGGCCGCTTGCTACGTACCGGGCCGAGTCCGCTGTCTGGCCGGTCTCGCAGGGGGACGGTGTCACGGTTGCGGTCATCGACAGCGGAGTACTGAAGGACCATCGAGACCTGACGGGACAGGTGCTGGCAGGTAAGGACTTCACCGGGGCGAACACCGACGGCACCGTGGACACCAATGGCCACGGAACCGGTATGGCCAGCCTCATCGCCGGCCATGGCCACGGCGATGGGGCCGGCATCATGGGTCTGGCTCCCAAGGCCAAGATTCTTCCGGTTCGGATCCCGCTGGAGGGGGAGTCGCTCTCGCCGCAGTCGGAGCTCGCTATGGCGATCCGTTATGCAGCCGACCACGGTGCGGGCGTCATCAATATGTCCATCGGTGGACTCTCCCGGACCGATCCCGAGGAACGCGCGGCGGTCAAGTACGCGGTCGACAAGGACGTCGTCCTGGTGGCAAGTACAGGGAATGAGACGAGTTCTGTCCTTTACCCGGCAGCCTTCCCCGGGGTGGTCGCGGTAGGGGCCGTCGACCAGACCGGCCAGCTCTGGGGCAAGTCCAACGTCGGCCCCGAGACCACCCTGGTGGCTCCTGGCGCGGAGATCCCCCGGGCTGGTGCCAAGTCGACGAGTGCGCAGGGCATCGGTAACGGGACCTCCGACGCCACCGCCTACGTCTCCGCCACCGCCGCCCTGATCCGCGCGAAGTACCCGTCGCTCTCCGCCGGGCAGGTCATCAATCGGATGATCAAGTCCGCCTCGGCACCCGGCGACGGGTCGGCGGTGCCCAGCAACCGGTACGGGTACGGGGTGTTGGCGCCGGGGAAGGCGTTGGAGGTGAATCCGGCGGTGGACGGGGGGTCGCGGGAGAATCCGCTGGTGGGGCGGGTGGAGTCGCAGGGGAGTGTGCCGCCGCCGCCGTCGGAGGAGGCGTGGGAGTCGCCGGAGGCCGTGGCGCCGGTGGCGGACGGGGGGAACCGCGGGGTGCGGTGGGTGCTGGTGGGGGCGGCGGGGGG
>NZ_LGDO01000218.1:0-2923 GCF_001279805.1 Streptomyces sp. XY431 | reverse complement strand
GCGGTCGGTGGATCGGCGGCTGCGGCGGTGGGGCGAGGAGGTGGTCATGGGAGCGGGATTGCCCGGGGTGACGGCCCCGAACCCCGGATTAATTCGAAGGAGTGGAGAAGGCGGATTGATGTTGACGCGGGCGTCGTCGGCCCCTCAAGCCGCCCGCGCGGCCCCCTGCGGTACGGCCCGCTGCGGTCTGCGCCGCTCGATGTACCCGCGCAGCAGCTCGCCCACCACGAAGGAGGTCACGGCGGTCACCAGCAGCAGCGGGAGCGAGTCGGGTGCCTCCGGCCCCAGCAGCTCGGCCGCCAGCACCGTGCTGGTGACCGGCAGCCGGGTGACCGAGGTGGCCGCCGCGGCCAGACCGACGGCCAGCCCCGACTCCATGCCGAGGCCGGGCAGCGGGCCGCAGGCCACCCCGAGGGCGGCGCCGATCAGCACCGCCGGGAAGATCGGGCCACCGCGCAGGCTGCCCAGGGCGATGCCCCAGGCGGCCGTCTTGCAGAGCGTCAGCATCAGCAGCGCGTACACCGACCAGGCCGCCGGATTCGCGGCCAGGACACCCAGGGTGGCCTGGCCGGAGAGCGCCGCCTCCTCCGGCGAGCGGTCCGTCAGCAGCGCGTACGCGGAGATGCAGCCGCCGACCGCGACCGCGCACAGCACCGTGCGCAGAGCCGTCTGCCGGGCCGTCGGCGGCGGCACGGCCCGCAGCGGGTCGCCGACGGTGAACGCCTTGACCCGGTGGCCGAGCAGCTGACCGGACACGCAGACCACGGTGACCACGACCGCGACCGGCAGGCCCCACAGGAAGTCGCCCGGATCGGGGATGCCGGCGGGCGGTTCCGAGGGCAGCGACAGCGCGCCGACCGAGAGCCCGGTCCAGTGGCCGAAGCCGGTGAACACCAGTGCACCGATCCCGCTCGCCAGCAGGCAGGGCATGATCAGCAGCAGGAGTTGCGGCCCGCCCAGGCCGGCCGCCTCGATCATCATCACGGCGGCCACCAGCGGACTGCCGAAGATGGTGGAGATCGCCGCCGCCGAACCGGCCGCGCCGAGCACGGGCACCAGCTGGGGCCGGGCCGCGCGGCGGGACGGCCGGACGGCGAGCAGTGCCAGCCCGCCGCCCATCGCCATCAGCGGCGCCTCCGGGCCGAGCACCGCGCCGAGCGGCAGACAGGCGAGTGCGGCCAGCACGACGCCGGGCACGGCCCTCGGCGGTACGGGCGGCCCGCCCATACCGTCCACCGGGATGTGGCCGCCTCGCCCCGGCACCCGGGTGACGATCGGCGTGAGCAGCAGTCCGGCCAGCAGCAGCGCGGGCAGCGGCCACCACCAGGGGGCGCGGTCGAGGCCGAGGGCGTCGGGCAGGCTCTCCCAGACCCAGTGCTGGAGCTGGTGCTCCAGGCCGACGAACCAGAAGGCGGCCAGCGAGACCGGGACGCCGACCAGGGCCGAGATCACGAGGAGGCCGAGGTAGCCCTTGGTGCGCAGCACGCCGTGCAGGGTGGGGTCCGGCCGCGCGGGGGCCGCCGCGGCGGCGGGAGGGGAGGCCGGGCCGGTGCCCGCCGTCGGGTCGGGCCTCGCCGTCGGGTCCTCGCTCCCGCTCGGACCGTCGCTCGGCTCGGGCATCGTCCGCCTCCGTCGGTTCCCCGCGCCGGTCCGGCTCCGGTCACGTCCTGCGACCGAGTCTCGCCCGCCGCCGGGGACCGCGCACGGCAGCCGGGGGTCGGGGCCCGGCGCGTCCCGCCGGGCCTGCGCCATCAGGGTGAGGGGGCGGGTCAGTCCTGGTGGATCCGGCGGGGGTCGCCGAGGGCGCTCTCGATGCCCTGGACCATTCGCCAGAGCGGCGCCCGGCGGCTGGCGACCAGCACCACGACATCGTCCTGCTCCTCCGGCCCGTCGCCGTCCGCCGACGGGTCGCCGCCGGCGGGGCGCTCGCCCCAGGTGTCGGTGACGAAGGCCATCGCCCGGTCCACCTCGGTCACCCAGTCGCTCTCGCCGCCGGAGCGGAGCCAGGTGCGCAGGGCGTGGTTGTGCGCGGAGACCACGGCGGCGGCGACCACGTCGGCCCGCAGCGGTCCCTCCGGGCGCCCGGCGAACCGGCCGCGCAGATAGTGCGCGAGGGTGTGCTCGTAGCGCCAGACGACGGACAGCTCGTAGGCGCGCAGGCCCGGCACCTTGCGGGTGAGGCGGTAGCGCTGGACGGAGAAGGACGGCTGCTCGGCGTACATCCGCAGGACCAGCCGGGCCGCGTCGCAGGCGTGCCGGACCGGGTCCTCCTCGCCGCTGCCGGACTCCAGGAACTCCGTCATCTCGGCGAGGCCGCGCTCGTGGTCGGGGAAGACCACGTCCTCCTTGGCCGGGAAGTAGCGGAAGAAGGACCGCCGGCCGACCCCGGCGAGCGAGACGATGTCGTCGATCGTGGTCTGCTCGAAGCCGCGCTCCAGGAAGAGCTCGAAGGCGGCGGCAACCAGCGCCTCACGCATCGCGGGCTTCGGTTGCCCGTCGTTCATCGGTTGGTCCTGCTCTTCCTTCTCGCTCATTCCCGGAACATAGCATCGGCCTCGAACACCCGGACCGGCCCGTGTACGGCCGTGGTCCGGGTGCCCGAGGACGCGTCCCCGACGGGTCGGGAGGGGTGGGCTACGGCAGGTTGCGGGCCATCACGATGCGCTGGATCTGGTTGGTGCCCTCGTAGATCTGCGTGATCTTCGCGTCCCGCATCATCCGCTCCAACGGGTAGTCCCGGGTGTACCCGTACCCGCCCAGCAACTGCACCGCATCCGTCGTGATCTCCATCGCCGCGTCCGACGCGAAACACTTCGCCGCCGCTCCGAAGAACGTCAGGTCCCCGTCCCCCCGCTGCGACCTCGCCGCCGCCGCGTACGTCAACTGACGCGCCGCCTCCAGCTTCATCGCCATGTCCGCCAGC